>JAJRZV010000010.1 GCA_024275095.1 bacterium
ATACTCCAGAAGATGTTCCCTCAGAACTTGCCAGAAGTTTTCCCTGTCAGGTTAAATCTCTTTTAACAGAGGGTGTTTCTTCATTTAACACCTCCTGGGACGAGATTTTTTAGCTCTTCCTGGGCCCTATATAGGGCCCAGGGTTTTTTATTTTCTTACTTCTATATCTCATTACACACTATTTTTTACACTACCAAACACCACTATGTGTTTTTTCCTTCAAGTTTTTTAAAATTTTGAGCTTCAATTTTTTCAATTTTTTCTATACGCTGAAGATGGCGGCCGCTGTCGAATGACGCGGCAAGCCAGACCTTTACCAGACGAACGGCATACTCCGGACAAAGAATTCTACCTGGCAACACGAGAACGTTTGCGTTGTTGTGACGTACTGCGTACTCAGCCATGAACTCATTCACCACAAGCGCAGCCCTCACCCCGTGGAATTTGTTCGCCACAATTGACATGCCAATTCCCGTACCACAAATGAGAACTCCCCTGTCGATTTCTCCACGAGAAACACGGGCCGCCACAACCGCAGCTTCATCCGGATAATCTGTACGGTGTGTTGAAGACGAGGGACCATACTCCTCCACCTCATGACCCTCCGCCCGTAAGGACTCAACCACGGCCTGCCTTATGGCAACTCCGGCGTGGTCACTTCCCACAGCGATGCGCATCACCTTCCTCCTTGTGTGGGATGTGTCACAGTCTAAATCATGCATTATTTCTTTACAAACATTCTTTGGCTTTGTATTAAAATCTCCGATAAAAGCTCGGGAGGCAAACATGAAAAGGCTCCTGGAACGACTGAAAAAAGATAGGGAACGCATGCTTCATTCAATTGAACATTATACTGTGACCACAAAAGACGGCTGGCCGATCCATCTTTTAAGACGGCGTCCTGCAAAAACAAAAACAGGCAGTCCATTGCTTCTTATTCATGGATTCGGTCAAAATCGCTACACCTGGGAACCACCCGCCAGTAATTTCGCACCGTGGTTTGCATTACAGGGTATTGACACCTGGATTGTGGAACTGAGAGGGAGCGGCAGGAGCAAGAAACCCAGCATGCGCTATGACTGGACCTTCGAGGATTTCCTCACCAAAGACCTTCCAGCTGCCGTGGAGCACATTCGACAGCTCACGGGGGGCAGAAGAATCTTCATGTGCGGCCATTCCTTGGGCGGAACGCTTATTTACTGCTATGCTGCATTAAGAGGGCGGGACCTGAGAGGTTTTATTTCCCTTGGAGGACCGGTTATTTATGGGCGTAACGCACTTGCTATGAAAGTCGGTGGTGTATACGCCTCTCTACCCGAAGCTTTCGGACTCAAGCCGGTCGTAGAGTATCTTCCATTCTTTCCACTCCAGCAGATGGGACATGTCGCGGTACTGGGTTATCCCTTCCTGTCTACTCCATTTGAACCACTTATCCCCTTACATCCGTGGCATCGAAAAAATGTGAGTGCACATCGCATCATTCCGCGCATACTTCTGGGTTTTGAGAAAGTATCGCGTAAACTTGCAGCTCAACTTGTCATGTGGGTAAGCCGGGAAGGCCTGTTCAGTTACGATCTGAAGACCAACTATTTGAAATTCCTGCCCCGCATCAAAACCCCCTGCCTTTTGATCGCGGGTGATGTGGACCGCCTCGCTCCTCCTGCTTCCATCGAGCCCGCCTTTGAGGCCATAAAAAGCAAGGACAAAACATTCGTGATACTCTCACCTAAGAAGCACAAGACTCACTGGGGACACCTGGACCTCACCATGGGCAAAAACTGCGAAACAGTGCTCTTTCCTCTGCTCTTAAACTGGATTGTAAATCATTGAGGGGCAACCCTTTCCTCATAATCAGCGACACTTTTATCGGAGGGAAAGGAGGCAACCTGCTCCAACCCACGGGTAAAACAACTTCCATAATTTTTTCGAGTTCAGCCGCACGTTCTCAAGCTATTTCCAGTATTCTGTCTGTTATCGACGAATTCTGGCGTACTCATCCGTTCGTGTTTATGGTTGTATCCTACGATTTCGGTGCGCTTTTGCACTTCATCACCCACCCACGTCCTGCAAACGACCCACTGGTTATATTAGTGGGTTTTGACGACCTCACACAGGCAAACCTCACGGGCCCGTGTACCAGTATTTCCGTCCATTCTTTGAAACCGCTCATGCCGGACCACGAGTTTATTCACGCAGTAAAACCCGCTATTCAACACATGCAGGAAGGAGAATTTTACGTAATCAACATCTCCAGACCTTACGTGTTCAGGCATTCGGGCTCACCACTTTCTGCGTTTTACAAACTGATGCGATGTCATCCCAGTCCCTACTCCTTTTATTTAAAAACTCCTCAAATCACGCTGGTGAGCAATTCTCCTGAACTGTTTGTCAAAATCAGTGGTTCAGAGATATGTGCTCAACCAATGAAAGGCACGCGACCGGCATCGGACAAAGCAGGTGGAAGCAGGCTTTCCGTTAATCCCAAAGAGCAGGCAGAAAATTTAATGATTGTGGATCTTTTTCGGTCGGACTTAGGAAAAATCTGTACATTCGGAAGCGTCAGCGTAGAAGCTCTGTGGACGGTAAAACAATACGCGTCGGTTTTTCAGATGACCTCCACCATAAAAGGCACCTTGAAACCCGGGGTACACCTTTCTGATATGCTCACAGCCGCTTTCCCTTCCGGTTCAGTAACAGGAGCACCCAAAAGACGGGTTATGCAGGAAATCGCCTTGCTGGAGTCTCTCGGCAGAGGATTCTACTGCGGTTCGGCCTTTCTGAAATCTCCGGGTGGTGATGTCGTATCAAGCGTACTCATACGCACGGCATTGTTTTATCCTGATGGGAAGGGCCGCTACCATGCGGGAGCAGGAATTACAGTGGAGTCTATTCCTGAAAAAGAGCTGGAAGAACTCCAATGGAAACTTCAACCAGTAATAATTCTTCAACAATCCGGATCATCGGAGGTGGTTACACTGTGAGACAACTCTTCGCATGGGAAACAAAAATTTTTAAACCTTCAGATAATTTAAGCGATGTTGTTATAAAAACACTTGCATCCCCGCAGACATGGGGGCTTTTCGAAACCATGAGGGTTATACAGGGATGCATTCCACTGCTGGTGTTTCATTTCCAGCGACTCGAAAACAGCCTCAACAAGCTCGGCATTAAAAATGCAACTGCCTTCACAGCCTCTGCAAAGGTCATTGTACAAACAGTCGTTGAAAAAGACAGGCGCGACTTCTTCAATGAACTCTGGCGGCTCCGAATTTCCCTCATATTCCCGGAGGGGACAGAGCCTCCATTGCTGCTGTTATCCGCTGACCCTTACAAACCACCAGACGCTCCTGTAAGGCTCATGTTAGACTCAGAAAAAGGACTGCGATTCTCCTGCGATTCCACTGTTTCGTTCAAACTTACAAACCGCTTTTTTCTGGAAAACTACAGAAAAAGCGCCGTACAGAAAGGATTTCACGACGCTGTGATCATTAATGAAAAGAAAGAAATATGTGAAACCACCCGATACAATATCTTCTTTGTAAAAGGTAAAAACCACTTCATCACCCCCTCCGTGAGTTCCGGTCTGCTCCCAGGGGTCATGCGGGGAACAATTATCCAGGAACTCAGAAAGAGAAACATTCGTGTTCAGGAAAAACCTGTCAGATTACGAGACCTTGCGCAGTACCCCGGTTGTTTTATAACCAACGCCCTGGCCGGGGCGCTTTCTGTAAGTGAAATATGGCCATATGCGAAATTTTCCGAAACACTATTGCCACCGTGCATAAACCAGGTCATGAGCGAATGTTTTACCGGACAGACACTTCATCTTCCACAGCACTGAGGCGATATTGCACAGCCTCTGCCACGTGAGGAGCATCAATCTTTTCTGTACATTCGAGATCTGCAATGGTTCGAGCTACTTTTACCACCTTAGAGATGCTTCTCGCTGAAAACGAGTATTTACGCGATGCTGCTTCGAGAATTCTGGCGGCTCCTTCTGTAAGAGTGCAGTGTTTCCTTGATTGCCTTTCACTCATGTGGCTGTTGAACATTCCCCTGCCCAGACGTTTCCTCTGAATTTCGACTGCACGTTCCACACGTGCTTTTATATCCTCGCTTCTTTCCCCGGCGGAACCGTGCTCCGTTGCCCATTCCGCATAATCAATGGGAGGTACTTCAATCTGTATATCTATCCTGTCCATGAGGGGACCTGAGACGCGAGTCCTGTACTTTCTCATCTGCTGATAAGTGCATATACACTCTTTCTCCTCGTGTCCGAAATAACCACAGGGACACGGGTTCATAGCTCCCACAAGCATAAATCTGGCCGGATAGGAGATGTTCCCTCCCGCGCGGGAGATCACCACACGTCCCTCTTCAAGGGGCTGCCGCAGGATTTCCAGCACGTTACGTTTAAATTCAGGCATTTCGTCGAGGAAAAGCACGCCATTGTGAGCGAGACTGATCTCTCCCGGCCTGGGCACCTGCCCTCCCCCGGCAAGACCGGCATCCGAGATGGTATGATGGGGATTCCTGAAGGGTCTGAACTTCACCACATCCCCGTTTTTTCTCAGCAGACCCGCAACAGAGTAAATTTTGGTGGTTTCCAGGCATTCTTCTTCCGACATGACCGGCATAATTGTAGGAACGCACCTGGCAAGCATGGTCTTTCCACTTCCAGGAGGACCGATCATGAGGACGTTATGCATGCCTGCAACAGCAACCTCGAGCGCACGTTTTGCAAAAAGTTGGCCCTTCACATCCGAAAAATCCACAGAATAGCCTTCGTTCTGAAGAGCACATTCAACGCCTGCACCCTTCTGCAATGCTGCGTTCAACTTACCGTCCAGGTAAGCCACGACCTCACCAAGTGAAGCCACCGGCAGATACACGACATCTTCGACAAGATGAATTTCGCGGGCGTTATCCCGGGAAATAACCAGCATCAAATTTCTATCGCGCGCGTACTCAGCATATATAAGTCCCCCGCGCACACGCCGGACATCCCCGTTAAGCGAAAGCTCTCCAACAACGCACAAATCCGCAAACCTTCCTTTGTCGATAATCCTGGAAGCCGCAAGAATACCTACAGCAATGGGCAAATCCAGCCCCGTTCCTTCTTTTTTCACATCAGCAGGAGCAAGGTTCACGGTAATACGTTTGCGCGGAAATTCGAACCCTGTATGTGCAATGGCAGACCTTACGCGTTCCCGTGCCTCGCGCACAGTCCCTTCCGGCAAACCCACAACATTGAAAGCCGGAAGCCCTGGAGAAAGATCCACCTCCACGGCGACACTGATGGGTTCGATACCCCTGTGTACAACGGTATGAACCACCGCAGAATGATGTCGAACAGGTCCCATCTTTCAATCCTCCGGATGATGATTAAAAAGCTTTACTCTCCTTTCAGAAATTTCCTGAAGAAGTACCTGATACCCCGGACAGCCTGCCTGATTCGATGCTCATTTTCTACCAGTGCAAACCTCACGTATCCTTCACCTCCTCGACCAAATCCAATTCCTGGAGAAACAGCAACCTTTCCTTCTGTCATGAGAACCTTGGAAAATTCAAGGGAACCCATCTTATCAAGAGGTTCCGGGATTTTTGCCCAGACGAACATGGTTCCAAGCGGCTTTTTTACCTCCCAGCCCACACGCATCAGGCCCTCACACAGGGTGTCCCTGCGCGAACGATATACCTCCACCACTTCTTTAACCACCTGGTCTCCTTCATTAAGAGCGATGATGGCCGCAATCTGAATGGGTTGAAAAATTCCGTAGTCCAGGTAACTCTTTATGCGCGTAAGCGCATGTATCAGGCTCCGGTTGCCCGCGCAAAACCCTACCCTCCATCCGGGCATGTTATAGCTCTTGGAAAGGCTGAAAAATTCTACTGCCACGTCTTTGGCCCCCTTTGCCTGGAAAATGCTCGGCGCTTTGTAACCATCGAATGTAATATCCGCATATGCAAAATCGTGAATTACGTAAAGTTTGTTTTCACGTGCAAAATCTACCAGTCTCTCGAAGAATGGTACATCTACCACTGCTGTTGTGGGATTGTGTGGATAGGAAACGATTACCACCTTGGGCCGCGGCCAGGACTCTCTCACAGCTTCTTCAAGAGCATCTATGAAATCCTGGGGTTCGAGTGTAGGGATGGAACGAATGTCTCCCCCGGAAATAATCACGCTGTAAGCGTGAATTGGATAGGTTGGATCCGGCACCATCACCAGGTCTCCAGGATTGAGAATGGCCAGCATGAGATGTGCAAGCCCTTCTTTCGAGCCAATGGTGACCACGCATTCGCTCTCAGGATCCATTTCCACGCCAAAGCGCCTTTTATACCAGTTGGCAAGTGCAAGGCGGAGTTTGGGAATTCCCCGCGACATGGAGTAACGATGGTTACGGGGATTATCGGAAGCCTCTTTTAATTTTTCGATAATGAAACGAGGTGGAGGTTGATCCGGGTTCCCCATGCCCAGATCAATGATATCTTCACCTTCCCTTCTCAGGCGCGTTTTGAGTTCATTGACAATGTTGAACACGTATGGGGGGAGCCTTTTAATCCGCTGGAACTCTTCCATTCAGCTAACCTCCTGCCGTAATGTTTGCCGAAAAAAATCATGTGCCATATAAGAACTCCTCACGTACCTTCCTGCGAACACGTGGGTGATACCGGCTTTTTTCGCTGTTTCTGCCAGGTGCACAAATTCAGCGTCAGAATAATACCGCCTGACAGGCACATTTTCAAAAGAAGGCTGAAAATACTGACCGATGGCCAGCATGTTAACTCCCGCCCCTGCCAGAACGTGAAATAGTTCCTCGAGTTCATCCTCGGTTTCACCGAGGCCTGTCAGGACCGCCGTTTTCGCTCCTCCACGCACCCGTGCTATCGTACGCAACACGGACAAACTTCTCTCAAAAGATGCCTGTGGCCTTACCTGAGGATAAAGAGAAGGGACTGTTTCCACATTGTGTCCCACCACATCCGCCGGAGAATTCGCCACGAGTATCACGAACTCTTCACATCCGTGAAGATCCGGAATGAGAAACTCCAGTCCCACGTGAGGTGCAACGCTTTTAAGCCGCACTGCCAGCTGTTGAAAAAAAGAAGCTCCACCATCAGGTAGATCATCACGGGTCACCGAGGTTACAACAAGGTACGAAGGAGATGTTTTCTCCACGTAGGTGATTATCCTGTTTACCTCGTCTTTCGGTTTCGCAAGGTTCGTGCCCTGCTTCCATACACTGCAAAACGAACAACGCCGTGTGCATCCGGGCCCGAGCGCTATGATGGTGGAGTGACCAAGCGAAAAGCACTCGCCGATATTAGGGCATCGTGCATTTTCACAAACGGTGCGAAGTCCAAGCTGTCTCAGTCGTGCTTTGTGCACATGCAGGCGACCCAGTGAACCAATATTTTTCTTGAACATTCTCCGGGTACCGCCTGGCGTACCTGCATTCTGTTTTTTCATCTGCACACTCCTGCGTGACTCTTCCCTTCAGCCCGTCCTGGCAAGCTCCAATCTTTCTCCCCAGGCTGCATGTACATAGCGATACAGTATATCCCTTTCCACTTCCGAAAGGGCATACTCTTGAGATACAACCTTAAACGCCTCCTTTCGTGCAAGGGAAAGAAGTTTCGGATCCGCGAGCATTTCCATCATGCGGCTGTCAGGAATACCCCACTGCCGCGTGCCGAAAATTTCTCCGGGCCCACGAATCTCCAGGTCTTTCTCGGCAATCTTGAATCCATCGGTTGTCTCTTCCATGATCTTCAGCCGGCTGATGCCCTTGCGTGAAATGGACGAAGAATAAACAAGAAACATGTAAGCCTGCTCGCGGCCCCGTCCGACCCTGCCCCTGAGCTGGTGAAGCTGAGAGAGCCCGAACCTTTCGGCGTTCTCCACTATCATAACGGCTGCATTGGGCACGTCTATACCCACTTCAATAACCGTGGTTGCCACGAGAAGTTGAATCTCACCTTCTTTGAACCGGCGCATGATTTCTTCTCTCTCGTCACTCGGCAGGCGTCCGTGTAAAAGCCCCACGTTGAACCTGGCAAACATTCCAGAAGAAAGTTTTTCATACGTCTCAATGGCAGACCGTAGGTCAAGCTTTTCAGACTCTTCAATGAGAGGCAGTACCACATATCCCTGAAAACCCTTCTCCAGCAATTGCCTCATAAAAGTGTAGGGTGTGCTTCGCTGGTTCTCCCTGTATATGCGCGTGATCACCGGTTTTCTGCCGGGGGGCATTTCATCAATCACCGATATGTCAAGGTCGCCGTATATGGTCATGGCAAGGGTTCTCGGTATAGGGGTAGCAGTCATAACAAGAATGTGGGGCGAAACGCCCTTCTGTCTCAGGCGCGCCCGCTGAACCACACCAAAGCGATGCTGTTCATCCACAATCCCGAGGATTAAATTTTTGAACCCAACATCTTCCTGGATAATGGCGTGTGTACCAACCACTATGTGAATATCTCCCTGCCGTATGAGTCGCAGGTATCTTTGGCGCTGAGCCTTCCTGAGTGAGGATGTAAGGAGACACACCTGAACGCCCAGGCGTGAAAAAGCCTGCACAAACGTTTGATAATGCTGCTCTGCCAGAATTTCCGTCGGGGCCATCACTGCTACCTGATAACCGTTACCTATAGCCACAGATGCGGCTGCCATTGCAACCACTGTGTTACCACTACCCACATCTCCCTGGAGGAGTCGATTCATGGGAGATGCCCTGCCGAGATCGCTGTTAATTTCCTCGATGACCCTTCGCTGGGCCCGTGTGAGTTTGAAAGGAAGTGAATCGATAAACCTTTTGAAAAGTTCCACATCTACTTTCAACGCCACCGCTTTCTCTGAACGAAACTGCTTTTTCCTCAGGGCCATACCCACTTCCAGGATGAAAAGTTCTTCAAACAGCACTCGCCTGCGCGCTTCTCGAAAAACATCTTCGGGGCTCCTGTCGTCCCCGCAGAACAATTCGGGTTCATGTATGGCACGAACAGCCTCGGAAAGACTCATGAGCTTCGCCGAATGTTCCACTTCCACAGGCACGACGCTGATGACGTATCGGGCATAATCCTCCACGGTTCTTTTTACAATGCGACGCAGATGTTTACCGTGGATACCTTCTATTTCAGGATATACAGGCATGTAACCCAGTGCTTCAGGACCGGGAGTACCAAACTCAACATCCGGGTGAACCATTTCCTTGTGGCCTCTGAAAATTCTGACTTCTCCCGAAACAACCAGTGGAATGCCCCGGCGGTAGGTCTTGCGCATGTAACCACGGTTGAAATTGAACCACTTGAGAGAAAGGAAGCCCGTACCATCAGAAATGACCACTTCAAACACCCGCCTGCCGCCGAAATTGAGCTCTTCCACGAGTTCGACTGTTCCTGATGTCACCTGGAACCGTCCGGGCTGGAGCCGGGCAATGGTGAGAAGTTCCCGCCGGTCTTCAAAGCGCCGCGGCGTCATGAACAAAAGGTCGCGTACAGTGTGAATATCCTTTTTCCTCAGATATGCGGCAATACGAGGGCCCACTCCTTTAAGATATTGCACGTCCTTAAACAGGGCCTTCTGGCTTTCCTCGTAAGCACGGCTCAGTACTTCTCCACGAAGTGCGAGCATGCCCTTGAGAAACCTTTCCAGCTTTTCTGCCTTTTCGGATTCCGGGAAATCATCCAGCGCCTCAAGAGGAGCCACAAGTGTCTGTGCTCTCTTCAGCACCTCCGCAGAAACGCTATCCGATTCTTCCTGGAGCACTTTTTTAAAGTAATTGTCCAGTCCTTTTAGTCGCGCAATACCCCTGCCCGAAAGTTTCCGAGCAAGCAAAAGCGGCCTCATAAGCCGCTCAATAAGGCGAATATCCCCGGTCATTGCGTAACTCTTGAAAAATAATGCACGAGAGGGGTTTTAACAAAAAAAACTTACTCAACGGGCGGAATGATTAATAATTTTTTTGATTTCCTGGAGCAACTCCTGTGGGTCGAGGCCATGTACAATTGCTGCTTTCCTGACAGATTCATGAACTCGACTGCTACACGGAACACAATCAAGTCCCCTTCGCTTTAGCAACTTCGCTACTTCCGGATAATGTTCAAGGAGCTGAGCGATGGTAGTATCTTCTGTTACCTTCAACCTGCTCATGTTTTACTCCTCATATCGTACGTCAAGAATTTCATATTCAATTTCTCCACGCGGCACTTTTACTATGACAGTATCACCCTTCCGTTTGCCCATCAGGCCTTTCGCAATAGGAGATTGAATTGATATACGACCCCTCGAAAGGTCCGATTCATCAGGTCCTACGATGGTGTACGTCACCTCCCTCTCCGTGTCCAGGTCCAGCAACCTCACTGTTGCTCCAAAAGCCACACGATCGCTGTCCTTTCTATCCCTTGTATCCACCACATAAGCGTGGGAAATCTTATATTCCAGCTCCCGTATTCGTGCTTCAATCAGTCCCTGTTTTTCCTTGGCGGCTTCATATTCGGCATTTTCGGAAAGGTCCCCGTAAGAGCGGGCAGTTTCTATCTCCTTGATAATTTTTGGGCGCTCCACCTTTTTTAAACGTTGTAGTTCCGCCTTTAACTTTTCAAGACCCTCGCGGGTTATTGGTATGCGCTCACTCATGGCGAACACCCCCTTACCCCTGTACTCCCCTTTTGAACTGAGCCAGCCCGTACTGTTCATAATACTCCTGGATGGACTTTACAGTGAAGGGTTTTGTCTTGAGTGACTCGATGGCTTCCACCGCCGCCCTTGCCCCTTCAACAGTTGTGAAATACGGAATCCCCAGGGATATAGCAGTACGTCGAATGGACTTTGAATCTTCGATGGACTTTTTACCCCAGGTGGTGTTGATTACCAGAGACACCTCCCTGTTCTTCATGCGATCAACAATATGGGGGCGAAGTTCCTCGATGACCTTGTAAACCAGGACTGACGGCACTCCGTGATTTTTGAGAAACTCGTGTGTACCCCGTGTAGCGTAAATCCGAAACCCCATCTCAACCAAGCGCTTTGCAAGGGGCAGAACCTTGCGCTTGTCATCATCTTTTACCGATATAAAGACAACTCCCTCCCGCGGCAACAGGTTATCTGCCGCGGCCTGGGCCTTGTAAAAGGCGTGGCCAAAATCCTCGTCTATTCCCATCACCTCACCCGTAGATTTCATCTCCGCTCCGAGAATGGTATCCACGTCCGGAAACTTTATGAACGGAAACACCGCTTCTTTCACGGCCATGTACTGCAGAGTTATACCCTCAAGGGGCACGAGTTCTCTCAGGGGTACTCCCATCATTACCTTCGCTGCGACCTTGGCCAGAGGTATGCCCGTGGCCTTGGATATAAAAGGTACCGTGCGTGAAGCCCTCGGATTGACTTCCAGCACATAAACCTCTCCATCTTTTACAGCGTACTGGACATTGATGAGACCCTTTACGTCCAGTTCAAGAGCAAGTTTCCGCGTCGCCTCTTCCATGGCACGTATCACGTCCTCAGAAAGTGTCCTCGGGGGGATCGAGCAGGCGCTGTCGCCTGAGTGAACGCCCGCCTCTTCGATATGTTCCAGCACGCCTCTGATGTACACGTCTCTTCCATCAGCCACTGCATCAACATCTACTTCCACAGCATCTTTTAAAAACCGGTCGATAAGCACGGGATGATCAGGCGAGGCCTGAACAGCCTCTCTCATGTATTCTGTCAGTTCATCATCAGAATATACTGTCACCATCGCTCGCCCACCGAGAACATAGGAAGGCCTTACCATCACAGGGTAACCAATGGACCGCGCCACCTTCAGGGCCTCTTCCAGGTTACGTGCAACGCCATTTTCCGGTTGTTTGAGCCCGAGCTTCTTTAAAAGTTCTTTGAACCGGTCTCTATCTTCGGCGATGTCAATACTCTCCGGTGAGGTCCCCAGCACGCGCACACCCGCCCTGGCCAACGGCACGGCAAGTTTAAGAGGCGTCTGTCCTCCAAATTGAAGCACAACCCCCAGAGGTTTTTCCTGCGAAACAATCTCCAGCACATCTTCAGCTGTAATAGGTTCAAAGAACAGGCGGTCAGAAGTATCGTAATCAGTACTGACGGTTTCTGGATTACAGTTGACCATGACCACCTGATATCCCAGCTCCTGAAGTGCAAAGCAACAATGCACACAGCAATAATCGAATTCCACTCCCTGCCCGATGCGATTGGGGCCGCTTCCGAGTACAACAACCGTCTTCTCACCCAGGCGCCCGACCTCAGGTACAGGATCATACGAGGAATACATGTAGGGAGTGTAAGCCTCGAATTCGGCTGCGCAGGTATCCACGCATTTGTATGCAGGCTTTACGCCTGCCCTGTTGCGCAAACTTCTTACCTCTTCTTCCGTAACTCCCATGAGGCGTGCCAGCCGGGCATCTGAAAACCCCATCTTTTTCAGCTCGCGAAGTTTTGCCGGAGACTGCAGAAGGACACTTCCCACCTTTTTAATTGTGTCTTCTGCCTGAATAATTTTTTCAATTTCTCTTAAAAACCAGGGATCTATCTTTGAATATTCATGTATCTCTTTAATTGAATATCCGTGTCTAAAAGCCTCGGCTATATACCACAATCGTCGGGGACCCGGAACCTTCAATGCTCGATTAATTTCTTCAACTCTTCGTTGTATATCCATGTCCTTCAATTCAGAAACTTCATCGAAACCGGTATAGCCCTGTTCAAGTGACCGAATTGCCTTCTGTAAAGATTCCTGAAACGTCCTTCCTATGGCCATTACTTCACCAACCGATTTCATTTGGGTGGTAATCACAGGCGGTGTCTGGGGGAACTTTTCAAAATCAAAGCGTGGAATTTTTACAACAACATAATCGATTGTCGGTTCAAAACAGGAAGGTGTCTTCCTGGTAATATCATTGGGGATTTCATCCAGGGTATAACCAACAGCAAGCTTGGCCGCAATTTTTGCAATGGGAAATCCTGTGGCTTTGGAAGCGAGAGCCGACCTCCGTGAAACCCTGGGGTTCATCTCAATGACCACCATTTCGCCGTTTCCAGGATTCACAGCAAATTGAATGTTCGATCCACCGGTATCCACCCCTATTTCTCGAATGATCCGTATCGCCGCATCACGCATGATCTGGTATTCCCTGTTGGTGAGTGTCTGGGCTGGAGCTACAGTTATACTGTCGCCGGTATGGACCCCCATCGGGTCGAAGTTTTCGATCGAACAGATGATCACCACGTTGTCTGCGCCGTCCCTCATCACTTCCAGTTCAAACTCCTTCCACCCAAGAACCGATTCCTCCAGGAGCACGCTCCCGACCATAGACTGCTTGATCCCCCACTCTACCTGCTCCACCAGTTCTTCAGCATTGTAAGCCACGGATCCGCCGGTGCCTCCTAAGGTAAAAGAAGGTCGAATAATCACGGGAAAACCAATCTCCTCTATCAACGAACGGGCTTCCTCTACACTGTGTACGTAACCGCTTTTTGGTACTCTCAGTCCAATGTTTTCCATGGCCTTTTTGAAAAGTTCGCGGTCTTCTGCCTTGCGTATGGCTTCCACGCTGGCACCGATAAGTTCCACAGAGTATTTCTCCAGGAACCCGGCTTCGCTGGCGGCTACTGCAAGGTTCAGTGCCGTTTGACCCCCGAGCGTTGGCAGGATCGCATCAGGTCTCTCCCTTTTAAGAATCTCCTCCAGGACCTCCAGGGTTATGGGTTCAATGTACGTGCGGTCGGCAAATTCAGGATCTGTCATAATGGTGGCAGGATTGCTGTTGAGAAGAATAAGAAAATATCCCTCCTCCTTCAGTGCCTTGAGGGCCTGCGTTCCAGAATAATCAAATTCACAGGCCTGGCCAATAACAATAGGCCCCGACCCAATTATGAGAATTCGTTTGATATACGTACGTTTCGGCATGTGATAGTCAAAGGTAAGTTTTTGAAATCTTACATTAGAGCCCTTCCCAAAAGCAATATGAATCAGCCCTGCAAGGTTTGAGGCTTCACTTTTTTAAAGTTCAGGGCGGATGAAGTAATACGTGTGTATCACTCCCGTGAACTGTAAGGTAAAATTACTCTGGTATAAAATAGGTATAAAATAATCAAAACAACATCGAATAGAAAAACACGGATAAGCATGAACGAGAAAGAAGCAGCAGAACGGATAAAACAACTGCGCGAGGAAATTAACTATCACAACTACCGCTATTACGTGCTTAACGATCCCGTTATTTCAGATGCAGAGTACGACAGGCTGTTTCGCGAACTGGTGAGTCTGGAAGAAAAGTTCCCTCACCTCGTTACCCCCGACTCACCCACCCAGCGGGTCGGCGCTCAACCACTGGACGAGTTTAAAAAAGCACGCCACAGAGAACCCATGCTTTCGCTGGATGATGCCTTCAACCACGAGGAAGTAATGGAATTCGACCGTCGTATTAAACGACAACTCGGCCTTTCCGAGAATGCGGATATTGAATATACGGTTGAACCCAAATTCGACGGTGCTTCCATTGAACTGGTATACGAAAAAGGCGTGCTCCAGATCGCAATCACGAGAGGCGATGGCATAGAGGGTGAAGATGTAACTCCCAACGCGAGAACCATCAGGAGTATTCCGCTGAGGCTCCTCCATCAGGACAACGTGCCCGTACCTCCCCGTGTTGACGTGAGAGGTGAAATCATTATGACCAAAGAGGAATTTGCCAGAGTCAACCTCGAAAAGGAAGAACGAGGAGAACCGCTCTTTGCGAATCCCCGCAACGCTGCAGCCGGCTCCCTGCGCCAGCTGGACCCACGCGTAACAGCCTCTCGTCGTCTTGATATGTTTGCCTGGGGAGTCGGATATTTTGAAGGCATAAAATTCAAATCCCATTCTGAAATTATTGAACACCTCAACCGCTGGGGATTTAAAATTCCCCCTCTCTTTCGGGTCGCATCGAATATTCACGAAGTACTGGAGCATTTGCGGTATCTGGAAGATCAGAGGCATGCTCTCGAATTCGAGATAGACGGGGCTGTTATCAAGGTCAACGATCTGGAACTTCAACGACGCCTCGGATGGAAAACACGGAGCCCGCGCTGGGCTGTGGCTTACAAATTTCCACCTGAACAGGCAACAACCCGTATCAAAGACATTATTGTGAGTGTTGGGAGACTGGGCACTCTTACGCCAGTAGCTATTTTGGAGCCAGTGGAGGTTGGCGGGGTTACTGTGTCACGAGCCACCCTGCACAACATAGACGAAGTACGTCGAAAAGACGTACGCGTTGGTGATTATGTGTTCGTACACCGTGCAGGTGACGTAATTCCGGAAATCGTCAAGGTGATTCCAGAAAAACGCACAGGAAAAGAAAAAATATTTGAAATGCCCGGGGAGTGTCCCGTATGTAATTCGAAGGTCTACAGGCCAGAAGGTGAGGTTGCATACTACTGTCCCAACATCTCCTGCCCTGCTCAAATCAAAGAACGCATTTATCACTTTGCATCCCGGGGTGCCATGAACATTGAAGGATTGGGCAAGAAGCTGGTTGACCAGCTTGTGGATAAGGGTCTGATCAGGGAAATTGCGGATATTTACTATTTGAAAAAGCCAGACATAGCCGCCCTTGAACGCATGGGTGAAAAATCGGCAGAAAATCTCATGCGCGCCATAGAACGTTCCAAGAAAGTACCACTCTCCAGGTTCCTGTACGCCCTGGGCATTCGCCACGTGGGAGAATACATAGCCAAGTTACTGGCAAGATATTTCAAAGATATAGAAGAGTTAAAGAAAGCAAAAGAAGAGGAGTTGCTGGAGATCGAAGGAATAGGGCCTGAGGTGGCACAATCCATTGTCAGGTTCTTCAGCAACGAAGAAAACCTGCGCAGCATCGAAAGGATGTTCGCAGCTGGTGTCAGTCCCCAATCCGAAAAAGCTATCGCCGAAGGG
>JAJRZV010000118.1 GCA_024275095.1 bacterium
CCCGCTCCTGACACTGCTCAAAAGCTGTATAAATGCCACTGTAAGAACCGTTAAATTCTTCTGAACACTCCTGCGTAAAAAATGAAAAACTTCCCTTATTACTCCATCTATTGCCTGTAATAAATCCTCTCCCTATAGCTCCTTCTTCCCTTTCTCTTTCCTCGCATCTCTTAACGCTTCCGTATACTTTATCGCAAATTCCTTCATCAACTCCTGAACCTTCCTGCCGCTCTCGACCATCCTCTTCACCTCCCCAGCCAGCTCACCAGGCACATACACCGCTCGCCTCTTCCCCTTACGCCTCACGTAAAGCACGTAACTGGAATGTCCCTCGCCTGTCTCGCATAAATGACAGCCCGGATAAGTACATGGACTTTTGCGTAAACTTAGAGAACCCAGCCCCGCGGGAGTTAATTTCTCCAGCTCCTCATAAAACCACCTGATTACTTCTTCGGGATTTTTCTTCTCCATATCTTAATATGTGCCATAATGCACATATAATGTCAAGCAAAATCTTCAGCACCAAAACTGGGGGTGGGCAAGAGTTATTAAGACGTTGACAAATCTACAGGTGTTAAAGATAATTCTTATTTTGTCAGGATTTAGAAGCCGACGTAGCTCAACCGGTAGAGCGGCTGACTTGTAATCAGCAGGTTGCCAGTTCGAGTCTGGCCGTCGGCTTTAAATTTGATTTTGCAGGTTTCACGGAGAGGTGCCCGAGTGGCCAAAGGGGGCAGGCTGTAAACCTGCTGGCGCAAGCCTTCGGTGGTTCGAACCCACCCCTCTCCAGCGTTTTTCAAATTCGATAAGGTTGGGGTAGAAAGCTAAACATTGTGGTATGCGAATGCGGGGGTGGGTTCGAACCACCGACGCCGTGAGGCGGTGGCGAGCGGATAATATAAATGCATTGTTGATGGATTCAACCGATTTGATCTTGTTAATTTCAATTTTCATCCTGTTTTATTTGAAAAATAACTTTTAAATATCCCGGTATCTCCTGCTTCAATACCGATATTCCGCGAAAAATTGCTGCAGGTTTTGAAATGTGGTCGTGGTTACTCGTTATATTGATTAAAGAGGAGGTGAAACATGAAGAAGGCATACGCGATTGTAATAGCAGTGGTATCCGGCGTATTTTTCATAACAGGGACAGGTATGTACTTGATCGTTAAGCACTCATCTCCAGCAAGAACAGATGAGTCGAAGGAAGTGGAGCTTAAAGAAAAGTAAACAGGGATTGATGAAGATTAACAAAAGGAGAGAGTATTCTGGATGAACTCTATCAGTACGCGGTGAAATGCGCTAAGTATAAGGAAGGAAACTCATCTGACAGAATGGCCTGCATAAAGTTTTTTTAATTCGGATATGTGGTCAGGCAATTGCTGCTCTGGGGACTGAACCCGTACTCCGAGAGAATAAAGAGATGTTAAAGCGGCTGTATATCCCAACGGGTGTAAGATTCAAGGATTCAAGGTACATGTGCACCATCTTCAAAAGTTTTTATTCGGATACGTTCACCACAATATGCTTGATAAACTTGCCGGGTGCTTTAGGCGAGAGATTGAGAGAGAAACATTTTGATCTTCAAAGCGTGGACTTGCCCCAACGACATGTACAGTTTATGAAATAACAATTTCCTTCTATAATTAGCGCGTGCGTCATATGCCTTTTATTATTATTTGCGTGCTTGTAATGCTTCTTCTTGCTTCCTGTGGTGAAGGGGGTGGGCCTCGTCCCTATTTCAACGTGGACACGTGGGATGCGTGTGAACAGGGATTGTTTAAAATCCCGTTTCCCAGTGACCTGAGGATTCGAGATGACACGCTGGCCCTTCCCTGTCTTCGTCTGCGTGGTGGGGCAGGTCTCGTGTCTGTTTACCTTTCGGCGGTTACCCGTTCAACACATGAGTGGGGACTCCACCACGCTGTATACTTTCGCTTCAGTGCACCTGTGGATATCTCTTCCTGGCCTGAAGACGCTACAGCCAGTGTGGATGGTACGGGAACGGCTTTTATTGTTAACATAGATCCTTCCTGTAAAGATTACGGAAGATATATTCCTGTAACCTGGTACTATACAGATACTTATTCCGGTTACCTCCCTCCACATACTCTTGCATTACTGCCGGTGGCCGGAGCCGGTTACTCCCCGGGTTGCCTGCACGCGGCATTTGTAAAGTCGGGGATTGTCACAGTTTCTGGTGAAAAGTTCAGGCAACCCGGGGCCGTTAAGGATTTGCTCTCTGGCAGGTGCTCCTCCCCGGTACTGTGCGAGGGAGCAGATGCTTTTGTTGAGTATTTGAAAGACGCCGGTATTTCTCGAGGCAGTATTCTCGTCTTTACCACCTTTCGCGCTGGCAGGCCCTATGAAGAACTGGAAAAAGCGATAGATTTTCTGGATGCCCGGGCGTACGTGCCGGGTGTACAGGATTTTTCTTATACCGGCGTTGTTACTGAATCGTATCCCAGCGTTGTAACAGGTTCTTTTTACCTGTATGAAGGCCATGCTTCAGTGCTTACGTTTCAGCAAGGCGATCCCCCGTATTTCGATTTTGCTCGGAACAGCGGTGCCATCTTTTTTGACGAATGGGGGGATCCAGTAACTGCAGGTCGTACGAATGTACGATTTATATTTGCGCATCCAGAGAACGCCTCCGGTTCCATCCCGTGTGTTGTGTATTCCCACGGTACAGGGGGTGATGCATATACAGTGCTTTACAACGGTGTGGCACTTAATTTAACCGCGCGCGGCATAGGTGTACTCTCCTTTGATGCTCCTCTTCACGGAGAGCGCATGCCGTACAACATCGACCCTGTTTATACATTTTTCAATCCCCTGAACTTATACGCAGCAAGAGATAACATCAGGGAGACAGCCCTGGAGATCGCGCAATTTGTGAGATTGGCTGAGCATTTTAAACTCGATGCAACTTTCAACCCTGATGGATTGACCGTTTCGTGCAATCCGTCGCAAATTTATTTTATGGGACATTCCCAGGGTGCTATTACAGGTGTTCCTTACCTTGGTTCGGATGACCACGTTAAGGGCGCGGTGCTTTCCGGCGGGGGCGGGGTGCTGCTTTATTCTCTTATAGATAAGGAACTACCTGTGCCAATTGCTCCCATGATTGAGGCTGTTTTTGGAAGCACAGAAGATTTAACTCCCTACCACTTTTTGCTCAATCTTTTTCAGATGTTCCTGGAAAGGGCCGATCCTGTTACATATGCACCGCGTATGTTGCGCGAAAGGCCGGAGACGTGGAGACCCCTTCACCTTTTTGTTTCTGAGGGCATGAAAGATGGATACACTCCGCCGAGGAATGCAGAGGCCTTATGTGGTGCATCCGGACTTCCCCAGGTTGAACCGATCGCTTCCCTTGTGCCTCTTTACCAGCTTCAAGATGAGAAAAGGGTTCAAACTTCCCCCGCCGTATTTAATGTTACCATCCCTTCAGGAGATTCTGTAACAGCGGGTTTTATACAATTTCCTGATTACGGACATTTTGCGCTTTTTGACTCACCCTGCGGGTATTCCATGTGGGGTGTGTTTTTTCAATCGCTCGCTTCAGAAACACCGGTCATTGATACGGCGTGCCTGAGACAGTGAGAAACTCACGAATTCCCTTTTCTGTGGGTTTCATTGCCGCTTGTTTTCAGGTAATTTTCCTGCGCCGGCTGTATGCGGCATTTGCAGGAAGTGAAGTTGCCGTGGGCATGGGCTTTTTTGCCTGGATGGATCTTTACGGTGCAGGAGGGCTTCTGCTGGGACGATATGCAGACAGGGTGGGTCCCCGGGTAAAGGTATTTCTCGCTGTTTCCGCTGTGGTTGATGTACTGAGCATTGGGGCTATTCTTGTTTCTTACCGTCTGGGGGACCTGTTTGGATATGCTCCTGGTGAGTTGTTGCAGCCCTTTCTGGCGTTGCCGGCATCGTTGATGCTTGCTGTCCCGTGTGTCGGGATGGGGTTCTTGTTTGCACTGGCACCTGTTATTGTCAGGGGAGAAGAGGCCATTTCCCGTGCTTATTCTTTTGAGGCTATGGGTGGAGTGGCAGGGGCTCTGCTCACGGTTGCTACTGCTGCTGCAGGTTTTACAGGACTGAACGAAATGCTTGTTGCAATTCTCGTTCACCTGTTCATTCTCGTACCTTATTTCGTCGTCGTGCCTGTTATTGCTGTGGCGGGAATCGTTTGTTCTTTAATCGACCTGGATGCTGTCTTTTTAAACGCCATGGGACGTTATGGAAATGTTCTTGTCAACACTGCAAGCCCTTACAGTCACCTGATGGTTACTCTCGACAGGGGACAGTCCACGCTTTATGTGAACGAGATGCCAGCCGGTGTTATCGGCCAGCGAGCCACACGGGAGTTGCCCGTACTTCTTGCAGATTACTATGCTCCACCGGGTCGGCTGTTATTGATAGGTCCTGACCTTACCGCGGCGTGTACGATTGTATCTGCCACCGGCAGGAAAGTTACGCTCCTGTGGCGTGATGAGAAGGAAGTGAACATCCAGTGGTCTTTTGTTGGTCCATGTGCGAACCGTAAGAATATTAAACTTGTTTTTGTCGACCCCTTCTCCTATGTAAGGCAGGCGACACAGAAGTACGCGGGTGTGATACTTGCACCGGGTCCTCCCACGAGCCTCGCTGCCTCCCTTTTGTGGTCAAAGGAATTTTTTGAAAATTTAAAATCCGTGGTCCTTGCACGCGGCATTGTCGTGTCGGTTGCCGGGGAGGTGACCTCGACCCTTTCGTCAGCACAGGCTGATTTTCTTTCAATTTATATAAATACCCTTTCAGAAGCGGGATTCAAAAGCACGGTTTTTCCTGCAGGACCTTTCGTATTCGTTTCGTCTCTCCAGGGAGCGCCGGCGGTTCCAGATCCAGGAGTGCTCGATGCTTACATGAGCAAGAAGGGATACTACTTCCCCTACGCATCGTCTCGAAACATCGGATATCTATTAACTCCGGATCGGGTGAATTATTATTTATCCCAGATAAAAAAACGTCGGAAAACTTTCTCCAGCATTTACCATCCCCGTATTTACATGGCTGCAGCAGCGTTTTATGCAGAAATTGCAAAACCCGGACTTTACCGTATTTTCATGAAAGTTGAAAAATACGGGATGTTTTTAACAGCTACAGCAATGTTAATGGCGCTGATTACAGCGTTTACATTTTTCAGGTTCGGTCCGGAGAAAGGCGGAGCCGCGGGAGCTGTTTTTGCAGCAGGATTCTCATCCATGGGTTTTGTTGTGCTCCTTCTGACCCTTTTTCAGGCAGCGCATGGGAGTTTGTATACGAGAATCAGCCTCTTCAATGCCGTATATTTTATCGCCATCGCCCTGGGAGCGCGGGGTTACGGATTGAGAAAAATTCGGCTTTATGAAATATTATTTTTTCTCTCCGTTGGTATCGGCGTTTCGCTCTACGGTCTTGCTGTGGTGTTTAAAATGGGACTTCTCCCCGCTGAAATTTTTTACTACGGGGCCAACTTTATTGTTGGGTTCCTCGCTGCTGCGGTTTTTCGAGGCGCTTCGGCTGAAGCTGAACGAGACCGAATGGGACGGTGGGCTGGTGTGCTGGACTTTGCAGACCATACAGGCGCGGCCGTGGGTGCTGCAATTACAGCACTTCTTGCCCTTCCTTTCCTTGGCATGGTGGAAGGAGTGTTTTTAAGTTTTGTGTTTCCGCTGGTGGTGATCGTTGCAGCCGAAGCATTCTCCCACTTCGCGAAAATTTCATGAATTGTTACAGGGAATTTGAGGAAGAATGCCAGGGGGAAGTAAAGACATTTCCCTTTATATTTCCCACCCGCCCTATCCCTGTTTTTCTGGCGCGCAGTAAGCACTCGCGCCTTATTTAAGGTGCGTCTGGATCAGGGCCGGCACAGGGCGCAGGTTGAGCAATTACAGGTTAAAAGAGCGCGTCGTACCACATTCTTCTTTGTCTTTCATTGACCAGGCTTGTGGACACATGCTTTTCTTCGGTGTATGCCAGCAGGCCGCTCTTGCCGAGTTCCCGGCCGATGCCGCTTTCCTTGTAACCTCCAAAGGGTGCATAAGGATTTAAAATATGATGCTCGTTTATCCAGACCGTTCCGGCCTGAATCTTTCTTGCCACCCCCGCTGCTCTGGTCAAATTGGATGACCATACGGAAGCAGCAAGACCATAATTTGTATCATTTGCTATGGATACAGCCTCTTCCTCATTTTTAAATTTGATAATGCTCATTACCGGACCGAAAATCTCATCCCGTTCAATAGACATGCCAGGTTTCACATCCGTAAAGATTGTGGGTTTTATGTAATATCCTTTTTCCAGATGCTCAGGTCTTGAGCCGCCTGTAACCAGCGTGGCGCCTTCTTCTGTTCCTTTTTTTATGTAGGACTCCACTTTATCCCGATGCTCGGCAGATATCAGTGGCCCCATTCCCGTGGTCATGTCCATGGGGTCGCCGACTTTTATCCTCTCAGCTCGTTCTTTAACCCGTGAGAGAAATTCGTCGTAGATTGAACTGTGGACAAGCACTCTCGAGCCGGAAGTACAAACCTGACCTGAATGATAGAAATTTGCAAAAAGAGCCCCGTCTATAGCCAGATTAAGGTCGGCATCATCGAAAACAACAAAAGGATTCTTTCCTCCGAGTTCAAGTGTAATTCTTTCTATCCGACCTGAAGCGAGCTCGTATATTCTTTTCCCCACAGCAGTAGAGCCTGTGAAAGATATTTTTCTGATTGAGGGATGTTTAACAAGCGCTCCACCGGTTTCGGCATCGCCTGTAACGATGTTGAATACTCCCTCTGGCAGACCTGCTTCAAGAAAGATTTCAGCAAGCATAAAGGCTGTCAGAGGGGTTTGAGGAGCAGGCTTGAGCACAACCGTGTTGCCCATAACAATTGCTGGAGCCACTTTCCACACAGCCATTAAAAGGGGAAAGTTCCACGGTATAATGCATCCGCATACTCCGAGAGGTTCTCTTCTGACAAAGCTGAAATTGATGAAAAGGTTTTCCTCGATCCTTACATTATCGTGCAGGAGCTCTGTGGCAAGATGCGAAAATGCCCTCAGGTTTGCTGCTGCAAAATTAACGTCACCCAGGGCTTTTCGCATGGTGCATCCCGAATTTTCGACTTCTGTTTTCGCAATTTCCATGGTTTTTGAGGTTAACAGTTTGGCTGCCTTTCTCAATACCTCGGCTCTTTTTTCAACATTCTTTTTAGACCATGTCTTGAAGGCTTTTTCGGCCGATTGAACCGCCATATCCACATCTGTTTCTGAAGACCACACAATTTCCTCAATTACTTCTTCTGTAGCAGGGTTGATGATTTTGCCGACATTTTTGGGACCGCTACTTTCCACTTTTTTACCGTCTATAAAAGTACCCTCTATCATTTTGCCTCCTTCGAGCGTATTTTTTTGCTCCGTCAAGGAGCTTTTTATTCAGGTATTCTAATTGCTGAACGAAAGGAGTTCAATTTTATTGCGTATATCTGAGAATGCCGTTCAGTAGTGTGTGCGTGCTTTGCGAAAGACGTTTTTGTTGACGTACCGAGATTTCAGTGTTACGGTTTTGTAAAAAAGTAATACAGAGGGATGTCGTGAAAAAGAAAGTGCAGTTTGTAAAGGGCTTTTTCAAGACAATGACAGGAATATTTGTATTTTGTGGTGTTGCAGGAAGTCCTTTTCTGGCCCACGCACACCACGCACTGGAGTTCATCGATGTTGAATCATATTCAGTAGCTCCTCACCTGGGCTTTATTTTTTATACCCGTTATGATTACAGGGTAGATGATAAGAATGACCCTTCCCTTGATCACTGGGAAATTACCCCGGGCATCTCGTGCGGACTGTTTAATTTTCTCATGCTCGATGCACACACACATCTGGCCCGTTTTGGACCGGGACACGTGGTGGACGGTACGGAACTCCCACCGTTTTTCGAGGCCTTCAGTGTTTCAGCACTTGCACAGATTACCAGGCCCCGTCAGTTTTTCCTCGACCTTGCCTTTTATCTTTCTTATGAGAACCCTTTTGAAAGAAGCAGAAATTACTTGGATGGCAAATATGGTATCGAAGGAATGTTGGTTGCTGAACATACTTTCGCCAATCATGCTAAGATTACGGTCAATGCAGGTTACAGCCATGAATTCGACGGGGAGACCGATTATCCGTATGCCATTGGTATTAAAACCCCTCTCACCGAAGATGAACACGGAATTTCAGCAGGACTTGAAATTTTCGGGTCATTTAAGTCAACGGAAATTGAAACACTGGCAGGGGTTTATATGCCTTTTCTGGAGTCCATTTTGATGAAGGTTGGTTTAGGGATTTCCTTTGAGGAAGAATTGGGAGCAGCAAAAGGTTACAGGGCGGCTTTCCAGCTCATGTATATTTTCTGAAGGAGGGGAGTGTGAAGCAGGTTGTCCGATATATAGCTATTATTGGTGTTGCAGTATTGCTGTTTCCTTTTAATGCCCTTGCTCATTATTTCTGGATCACTGTGGAGCAGGTACAGGGA
The DNA here is from genome assembly GCA_024275095.1 of bacterium. Lineage (GTDB taxonomy): Bacteria > JAJRZV01 > JAJRZV01 > JAJRZV01 > JAJRZV01 > JAJRZV01. The sequence goes on from JAJRZV010000118.1 coordinate 8,522, forward strand.
AAGGAGCAGGTAAGAGTATGCGGTGGGCATAACTTTCCAAAGTGTGAATTTGCTCCTGATCTGCGACGAATCAATGTAACGGCATATCGGTATGAAGCACCAAAAGGCAAAGCTCAGATTGTGAGCCTTGCACCTTTTGGAAATACGCTGCAGGGCGAGTTCGCTGGAAAAGAAGGAAAAGGTTTTTTCTATTTCCTTCTCAGGAAGAAGACACTGCAGAGGGTCATATACTGTGGAGAATATGTGGATGTTTCTAACGCTGGTTATACAGGCCGGGTAAAGGATTTGCAGCTCTGTCCTGTAAAATTACGTATTTCAGGAACTCAATCAGCCGGGAAGATTTCAATGGTGGTTGAAGGTGAGGCAGGTCCTGTTACATGGCAGGTGAAATGGTTTGGCCCCGATGGCAGGCAGCGGTTTCTTACGGTCTCGAAAAAGGGCCGGGAAATTCAGTTGTCCAGTGGTCTGCACATGTTTGCAGTGGAAAAGGGCGGTACGGGTTATTCTGTGGTGGTGAGGGTGCGGTGACAGGCTCTGCGTGGATTCTTCTTGTAGCTCTCTTACCGGCTCATGGTGTAGAACACAGCGTGGAGAAGAGCAAGTGTATAAAAATACACGTCGAGTACGATGATGGCTCACCAATGGAGTTTGCCGATGTGGAAGCATATGCACCGGGTAAGACAGACGAACCCTACATGGTACTTCAAACGGATGAAAAGGGTAACGTGTGTTTTCTGCCATCTGACGTAAAAGCAGGGGAATGGACATTTCGCATTGATGATGGGCTCGGGCACGGAGCAGTGGTGAGGGTAAATGTGGAGTCTACCGGTGCTGTGAAAACATCAACGACGGTTGGGTGCCCTCAAAGCATAAGAATTCTCGCGGGGGTGGGAGTTATATGGGGTTTGGCAGGATTGTTCTTTTATCTGGCAGCACGCAGGCGTTTAAAACCTGTAAGAGATTGACCTCCAGGAGTAAAGATGCACATACCTGATGGTTTCCTTACTCCAGAAGTGGTTGCGGTGACAGATGCCGCGGGATACTCGGTATTTTTATGGGCTGCCAGGAAGGTTTCGAAAACTGAAGACGTGGAACGCATACCCTTGATGGGACTGGTGGGTGCTTTTGTTTTTGCAGTAAACATGTTCAGCTTCCCCGTACCCGGGGGCACATCCGCGCATCTCACTGGTGCAGTATTTGCATGTTTCCTTCTTGGACCCCTGGAAGGTTATTTTGTGGTATCGTGTGCACTTCTGCTGCAGGCGCTGTTGTTCCAGCACGGGGGTATACTCACCTCCGGTGCGAATATGATCAACATTGCCTTAACGGCATTCGTGTTTTCTGTCCCGGCGAGAAAATTGTTTTACCGCTCACGCGCAGCCGGTTCAATAGCAGCTGGTATGGCTGCATTTGCTGCGGTAATTACAGGTTCAGTACTCTGTTCACTGGAACTTGCACTTTCCGGACGTGCGCCGCTTTCGACCACCCTTATTGCAATGGTAACCGCCAACTTTGTCCCGGCTATTATGGATGGTGGGGTTACGCTGGTGCTTGCTCGCTCTACTGCGAGGTATTTCCGGTCTCCCTGAATAAGAATGCTCCCAAAATAAAGGAGAGCAACCCTGCTGAGACACCCAGGGCAAAGGCAGCGCTTGCTCCGTATAGAGACCACAGCCACCCCGCGGCCACACTGCTTACGAAATTACCGGCCGCGGTGAAAAGGTAGAATATGCCGATACCGGAAGCTCGTTTTTCAGGTCCGGCCAGTTCGGAAACGTAGGTTCTTGAGGCTGTTTGATACATGCTTGAGGCAGCTCCGTAAACAGCAAATACGATGAGAAGGGTTAGTTGTGCCGACACAGTGCCTGCCACAACGCAGGCAGTAATGAACAGAAGATATGCGACGAGCATTCCTTTTTTTCTTCCGTACCTGTCCAGCAGAAATCCCGCAGGATAGGACACTAACACATAAACCAGGTTGTATTCGAACCAGAGCAGTGAAACCTGATAAGGTACGTATCCCGTAGCATCGGCCTGAAGGATGAAGAATGCATAGCTGAAAAATCCCATGTTGAAAAGAGTGTTCACTCCAACAAAAGCCCAGTATCCAGGTGTATAGCCCCTCACTGCAAGGGCAAAAGGGACAGGGCCTTTACCTTTGACTTCTTTTACGAAAAAGATCAGAAGAATTACCGCGATGAAAGCAGGAACCAGCGATAGATAAAAAACATTTCGAATATCGGCAAAATGCCACTTGAGCACTGCGCCGGCAATCAGTGCACCTGCAAGTGCGCCCGACTGGTCCATTGCCCGGTGAAATCCGAACCAGCGTCCTCTGGATTCAGAAACGGTAGAGTCTGCAATGATGGCATCTCTGGGTGCAGTGCGTATGCCTTTGCCCACGCGGTCGAGGCTTCTGGCTGCAAGGACATGCCATGGAGCAGTTGCAAGGGCAAATCCCCCTTTGCTGAATGCAGAAAATGAGTAACCGAACACAACCAGCGGTTTACGACGTCCAAGGCGATCGGAAAGGATTCCGCTGAAGGCTTTGAGCAGACTTGAAATGGCCTCCGCGATACCTTCGACAAGCCCGACAAAAGCCTTCCCGGCACCCAGCACGTCCACGAGAAACACGGGTATAAGCGGGAATATCATTTCACTGGAGAGATCAGTAAAAAATGATGCCCATCCGAGAGCAATGATATTTCGACGGTTTTCCTTTTTACCGGCCATCAGAATGCCTTGGCGTTTGTTTAAAGAGCAAGTGAGTCAGTAACCTTTTTTACCACATCTTCGACACTTACAGGACGTCTCAAAATCTCGACTTTCCTGGAAATTTCTGCAGGAAGTGAATCTGTAAACGAGCTCATTATAACGAACACGCGGCATTGAGGTGTTCGTGAAAGGATGAGATTTATAATTTCTTCACCATTTAATGTGCGGGTTATATCTACTACTGCTCCGATTACTTCCACGTGTTTTTCCTGGACCCAGCTTTTAACATCCTCGATAGATTCACAGCCCAGGGCTTCTAAACCTCTGTCCCGGAGAGTGGCACGAACGAGAACCCTTTCCCACTGATCCCCGGAGACAACCAGAACTACTTTTACACGGAAATCGGACATGCGGCTATTATCCCAGGTCATTAAACGGCCTCATCCTTAACGGGACGTTGAGTGTATCTGCCACTGTCTGCACATCTTTTACCCGGAATGCACCGGGGATTTCCACTGCGGTTACCACAACGCGGGCGTATTTTGTGGCACTGCGAACGAAATTGAGAAGAGCGTTGAATGCGTCCATCCCCGAGGGAGGACGACATAGTTTGTTGTAAGTAGCTGCATCCGGCGCGTTTAAACTCACAGAATACATATCAATCAGTCCCTTCAAATATGCGGGAACATCAATTCCATGTACGGCGCTTGCCAGTCCGTCTGTATCTATCCTGATTGAGGCCGCTCCACGCTTTTTCAGCACTGAAGCTACATCTTTTACCACATCCAATCTGAGCAGCGGTTCTCCATATCCGCAAAAGACCACTTCATCATACCGGGATACATTATCGCCAACTGCATCCAGTATTTCATTTGTAGAGGGCTCTTTGTCGAGTTTGAGGTAATGTCCCTTTACGTACCATGAGCGAAATTTCCCACAAAAAGTGCAGGTGTTGGTGCACCTGTTGGTGATGTTCAAGTAAAGGGAATTTCTTATCCGATAGGCTATCTTGGGTTCATTTTCGTACGGAATTTTGAACGCCCTGTGAAAGTTTAAATTGGTCACCCGCATGACGTCTTCTGGTGCAAGATTTTTCAGGCGGGCGATCTCTTCTACCACTTCCTTTACACGTGCCGGCTCATTGCGTTTGCCTCTGTAGGGATGTGGTGAAAGGAAGGGGGAATCGGTTTCTACAAGAAATGCCTCCACCGGAAGGGTCTGTACCACTTCACGTACGCGGGATTTTTTGAAGGTAACAGTGCCCGATATGGAAAGATAAAAACCCAGAGAAAGAGCTTTTCGTGCCTGTTCCACGTCACCTGAAAAACAGTGGAAAATTCCGCCTGTTAAGCCGTTACCTTCCTTCTCCACAATTGCGAGAGCATCGTCCATTGCATCGCGTACGTGAACAACAAGAGGTTTTTGAAGTTCTGCCGAAAGTCGTAGAGATTTTGTAAACCATTTTTTCTGTACGGCAACAGGAGAGTATTTTTTGGCATAATCCAAGCCTGTTTCTCCTAAGGCGACGAACAACGGGTCAGAGCGCAGGGTCTTTATTCGTTCAAACCATTCATCATCTGCCATTGCTGTTTCATGGGGATGTACACCGGCAGCGTAATATATACCTCTGTGCGAATGTGCGATTTTCCTGGCGTCTTCTATACTTTTTAGACCTTCACCACATCCTACTTCTACCATCCATTTTACGCCTGTGTATTCCGCGCGGCGTATGACATCATCGCGGTCTTCACCATAATGGGGAAAATGAAGGTGAACGTGAGAATCTGTCAGGACTTCATCTATTCTATGCGGGGAAAGATGGGTGTCAGATCCCCGATTTTTGTTTTCCATTTGATGCTCCCCCACTCAAGTGGATTTCCATCAGTAACTTCAGGGAAACCCACCATTTCCATCATCTTGTTGAATGCTTCAGGCATAAATGGATAGCACATATACGCTACAATACGCAGTGCTTCCGATAGCTCAGCAAGGACACCATCCAGTCCAGCATCTTGCTCCCTGGCCATTTGCCAGGGTTTTTTTCGGTCAATGTATACGTTGGCCCTGGAAACGAGTCCCAGCAAACCCTCTCCTATGGCCCCTTGGAAATCTAATTTTTGCATGCGTGACGTATACTCTCTTATACACTCCTGCGCTTCCTCTGCCAGCTCATTTTTTTCGGAAATTTCAATTCCTGCTGGACGATATTTTTTTATCATTCCACAAACTCTTGAAAACAAATTGCCTATATCATTTGACAGCTCGGAGTTTACCCGGTGTACAAGCGATGCTTCAGAATAGTCTCCATCCAGGCCGAATGGAACTTCTCTTAAAAGAAAGTAACGGAATTTATCCACTCCAAATCGTTCTGCTTCGATGACAGGATCTACAACGTTACCCCTGGATTTGCTCATTTTTTCACCTTCTACAGTCCACCAGCCGTGCGCGTAAACCTGTCGGGGCAGTGGCAGTCCTGCTGAAAGAAGAAACGCAGGCCAGTAGACCGCATGGAATCGAAGTATATCTTTCCCTATGATATGTACATCCGCAGGCCATGTGTTTTCAAACAGATCTCTGTGGTCCGGGAACCCTGCTCCTGTAAGGTAATTGGTCAGCGCGTCGAACCATACGTAAATCGCGTGTTTTTCATCTCCGGGAACACGAATGCCCCATTTTAAACCGAGGCGGGACACGGACAAGTCTTTGAGGCCCTGCTTTACAAAGCTGATGATTTCGTTGCGTCGCCGTTCGGGTTTAATAAAATCGGGGTTTTCCTCATAGAACCTTAGCAGAGGTTCTTCATATCTGGAGAGTCTGAAAAAGTAGCTTTCTTCGCTGAGTAGTTCTACATCACGTCCGCAGTCAGGGCATTTGTTATTTACAAGTTGTGAAGATGTCCAGAACGATTCGCAAGGCGTACAGTACCAGTCCCGATATACACCTTTATATATATCGCCTTTTTCATAAATGATTTTCCATATATGTGTAACAGCACGCATGTGATCTTTATCTGTGGTGCGGATAAAACGAGAGTAAGAGATGTTCAGCTTCTGCCATAATTCTTTAAAACGTACGACCACTCTGTCAGCCAGTTCCTTAGGCTGAACGCCGTAGTCTGAAGCACTCTTTTCCACTTTTTTCCCGTGTTCATCAGTACCCGTGAGGAAGAAAACGTCATGGCCTGTCATTCGATAGAATCGTGCGAGGGCATCGGCTGCAATGGTTGTATAGGCATGACCAATATGGGGGACATCGTTCACATAATAAATCGGCGTGGTTACGTAGTATTTTTTACTCACAGCTCTCCTCCTGTTCTTCGACCACGCTGACGTCCGAGACGGAAAATTTCAACTCTCTCCCCTCGTCAAGTTTCACGGTCACCATTCCCTTAAAAACATCCTGGAACACCACCTCTCCCCTTCCTTCAGGAGTTTCCACTTCGGTCCCGAGTGGTGGGAACGACTCCTTTAACTCCACGTATACAGGTTGCTCATAACTGAGACAGCACATTAAGCGTCCGCATATGCCCGAGTATTTAACAGGATTGAGCATTATATTCTGATCCCGAAGCATCTTCACGGAAATAGACTCGAACCGATCCAGAAACAGCGAACAGCATGTTTGAAGTCCACACGGAGCAACGCCGCCCATTATTTTTACTTCATCGCGCACTCCTATCTGGCGCATTTCAATGCGGGTACGAAGTGTGCGTGCAAGGTCTCTCACAAGTGCACGAAAGTCCACCCGCGTTTCAGAGACAAAATAAAAAATCGCTTTTGAGCGATCCAAGTAAAATTCAACATCGACGAGTTTCATGTTCAACTTATGATTTGCAATTTTTTTCAAACCGATTTGATAAGCAGATTTTTCTTCTTCTTCCATTTGTTTCGCTTTTTTCAAGTCCTCCTCACCGGCAATACGCAACACCCGGGGTAGCTCTTCTTCCCCCTCGGTGGTTTCCACCTCCATCTCTTCGACTTCTCCAACGGCTGTGGCGAGCCTTATTCCCCTGTCAGCTTCAACCACGATTTTGTCTCTCCAGTGTATGTCCAGATCTCCTGCGTTAAACAGGTGAAGCTTTCCTGCAATTCTAAAACGTGCTTTTACGACCCTCATCCTTTTCTCCACTTCCACGTGCTTAAAGAGGCCGCTATAAGCGAAGGTGAAGCACCTGATTCAACTCGCCTCATTGCCTGATAACACACATCATAGAGATGAATATAGTCTTCAATTTTCAACTGTTCCTCGTCCTTTTCAACTGCCTGGCGAATTTTGTGTAGGATAACCCACTTTGTGGTTTTTAGAAAACTCAGTGTTGTCTTCTGGTCTGAACATTTTGAAACAAGTAACTGGTACGCGTTCAGTATCTTTGATCCCGGTTCTATAAGATCATTGATCAGTTTTTCTGCATCTTCGTATTCATCGGCGGTTCCCTCTATCATTTTTATGTAAAGTCCAGGAGCCCCGAAACACATTTCGTAATCTTTTTGCGAAACTTCAATACCATTGTCTTGCATCACTTTTACAAAGTCGGAGAAGTTTAACCGGCGAAAGTGAATATCAACTGTGCGTGAACGTATTGTTGGCAGGAGTACCCACGGAGTAGGGGTGATAAGTACAATAATAGTGCTTTCAGGGGGTTCTTCGAGAATTTTGAGCAGGGTGTTCTGTGCAGGAAGATTGAGATGGTGGGCTTCGTCAATAATAACCATCCGCCAGTTGCCTTCTATCGGCCTGTATTTTCCAATAAGCAACAGGTTCTCCCTGATTTGATCCACTGTGATCTGTCCCCCTTTGCCAGAGGGTTCAAGTACTCTGAGCTCCGGGTATGTCATTTTTGAAATGAGTTTACAGCGTCGGCATTCACCACAGGCATATTGCAATTTGCTTTCGCACACTAAGCTGGCGAATGCATAAACAGCCGAAAACTTCTTTCCTACTCCTTCGGGTCCGTGGAACAGAAACGCGCGTCCTTCACTTTCCCCTTTTTTGATTACGTTAAAAAAAACTTCTAATTGCAAATCGTGTCCGACAGGTTTTTTAAAAAACTTACCCACCCAAATTAACCCCAAACCGCTCTTCTATGGTTGTGATAATTTTTTCGAACACTTTTTCCTTTGGTTGTTTTGCGTCTATGACTACACAGCGCTTTTGCTCTTCTTTTGCAATGCGAAGATAACCTCTGCGCACTTTCTTGATAAACTTAAGCCCGCTCTGTTCCATTCGGTCAGGTTCTCTGTTTGAGATGCGCAGCATACCCTTCTCTGCTGGTACATCTAAAATAAACGTGAGCTGAGGCACATAACCCAGCGTGGATGCCTGCGTGACTTCTTTGACAAACTTCATGTCAAGTCCGCGCCCGTATCCCTGATAGGCTATGGTGGCATCGTGATAGCGGTCACTCACCACCCACAAGCCATCTTTAACTGCGGGAGCAATAATTTCTCTAACGCGTTGTGCTCTGGAGGCGGCATAGAGAAACAGTTCGCTTTCAGCGTGTATGTTCCATTGAGGATTGAGCAAAATATCTCTGATTGCTTCACTCACATGTGTTCCTCCGGGTTCGCGTACGAACACGGCATTGAAGCGTCGTTTTTCAAATAGGTTTTTTAACATGAGCCAGTGAGTGGTTTTACCAGCACCTTCTATGCCCTCGATGGAAATAAACACTCCTTTCAAGTTCATCTCCCTGTGAGTAAAATTTATTTGCGTCAACCCGAGCGTATGGCAAAATACGCCTTTTATCCATTTTTTCGGAACACCAAAGTGAGTTTATTATCTCGCATCTTTTCCCCATATTCATCTTCTAACAATAATTTTTTATCAATGATGCTTCACATCTGTTTTTTATTTCTTGTTAAAGGTAAAACAAAAAGGATGATTGCACCATCAAAAACACACATCCTTATTTCCTCGAATCAATTGCAGAGTTTACAGCCTCAGGGCTGTTTTTTAACGATTACCATTATAAGATATTTCAGAATATTTACCATCTGGAGGCAGAAATGATTGGGTACATAGAGGCGATGGATCGGCTTATGCGATACGCCCCGCGCATTCGTGAGTCAGTTGAAGTGACTATTGAAGAGTGCCCGGGCAGGGTGCTGAGCGAGGACGTGTTTTCTCTTGCAGATGTTCCGGGTTTTGACAAGGCAGCCATGGATGGATTTGCTGTGCGTTCAGTGGATACACAGAATCCACCCGTGGAGCTGAAGATAATAGAGGATATACCCGCTGGTGTTAAGCCTCGAAAATGCGTTGGTAAAGGCACTGCCTCTCGTATTATGACCGGTGCTATGCTCCCGGATGGCGCGGACAGTGTGGTCATGTGGGAGGATTGCGAAGAGAAAGATGGCGTTGTTATTGTGAAAAAAGCTGTTAAAAAGGGCCAGAATGTTTCCAGGAAGGGGGAAGACTTCTCGAAGGATGCTTTGCTGGCTTCTAAGGGTACTATCCTCGATTTTCGTCACACTGCTTTGTTCGCCGCGTGTGGTATCTCTCGGGTTAGTGTAGTAAGGAAACCTCGAGTCTGTATATTTACTACCGGTGATGAAATTGTTGAGCCGGGGGAGGAGGCGATTCCACCTGCAACCTACAATGTGAACCGATCCACACTTTCCGTAATGGTGAAAACCGCTGGAGCTGAGATTTTTCTCTGTAAACATCTTCCTGATAATCTTGATGAATTGAAAGAGCACTTCCGGGAATCTGCAGATTCAGGCGCTGACATTCTTCTGTTTAATGCAGGAATTTCCACCGGTCTTCACGACGTGGTAAGAGGACTCATGAGTGAGGAAGGTGTGAATGAGATTTATTACAAGGTTGCGATAAAGCCCGGGAAGCCCGTGTACTTCGGCATGTACCGAAACATTCCTGTTTTTGGACTGCCGGGTTATCCCGGTAGCACCATTGTGACATTTTTGAGATTTGTCAAGCCTTTCATCTACCGTATGATGGGGGCTACCTGGAAACCCCGAGGAGTTTGGGCAAAAGCTGCCACGGATATTGCTGTGGGGGGCAAACGCCAGTCGCTTATTCGTGTTCAGCTTCGACAAGAAAACCGTGATTTTGTATTTTCTGAGGCAGGGCCTCATAAGTCCGGTGTGGTTTCAAGCATTGCTGCATCCGATGGTTTTATTCTTGTAGATAATCCTCAGGAAGGTGTGAAAGCCGGTGAGCGTTTTTTTGTGTATTTCTGGACGTAAACTCATAAAGCGAGAATGAGAAGACATTTTATCTTTTATAGTGTATAAGGATATATAAGTTAAATTTTTGAAAGGAGGATTTTCCATGGCGGGAGGATATGTGGGACGTATTCTGTGGGTGGACCTTTCAAATGGCACCCATGAAATTGAAGAGTTACCGGAGGAAATATATCGCCATTATATAGGTGGTTATGGTCTGGGTGCCCGCATTATTTATGAACGCCAAAAACCGGGAGTGGATCCTCTGGGCGAGGAAGCAATTTTCGGCATGGTACCTGGACTTCTTACCGGCACAGGTGCCCAGTTTGCCGGGCGTTATATGTGTGTGGGGAAGTCACCGCTTACAGGCGGCTGGGGTGATTCGAATTCAGGCGGTTTTTTCGCTCCTGCTATAAAACAGTGTGGTTTTGATGGAATTTTCTTTAAAGGTAAGTCTGAAAGACCGGTATATCTTCTCGTCCAGGGCGATAAAATTGAAATTCGTGATGCGTCTCATCTCTGGGGTAAATCCACGATAGAGACTGAAAAGATGCTCAAAGAAGAGCTGGGTGATTCACGTGTTCAGGTGGCGTGTATTGGTCCTGCGGGAGAGAACCTCTCATTTATTTCGGGAGTTGTTACGGACAGGGGACGCATCGCTGCCCGTTCAGGGCTTGGAGCCGTGATGGGGTCCAAAAAGCTCAAGGCGGTGGTACTCAAAGGTAATGCGAAAATTCCCGTACACGACAGGGAACGTCTCATGAATGAGACGCGTCGTTTTCTGCGACGCATGGCAATTGCGGATAGAATTGTCAAATGGACAAATAAGGGTCTGCTTCACCGGGCAGGTAAACTCATGCGTTTTCTGCCCTTTCACATGCGCCAGGAAGCAATCCTCTGGAGAATTATTCTCAAAAAATTCGGTACATCTGGCATACTTGCTTTTTCGGTGGAAGGGGGAGATACCCCGGTGAAGAACTGGAAGGGCGTGGGATACATTGAATTTCCCCTTAAACGCTCTGCTCGTATCAGTGACGCGAATATTATTAAATACGAGGTGAAAAAGTATCACTGCTATTCGTGTCCCATCGGATGCGGTGGAATCATTAAAAAAACAGACGGTCGTTACCCCATTGAGGAAGGTCACAAACCCTAGTATGAAAACCTGGGCGCACTTGGAGCGATGAATCTGGTAGATGATCCGGACATTATTTTCATGATGAACGAAATGTGCAACGAAGCAGGGATTGATGCTATTTCTGCAGGAGCTGTGATTTCATTTGCCATGGAATTGTACGAGCAGGGGATTCTCACACAAAACGATGTAGACGGATTGGACCTTTCCTGGGGCAATGGAGAAGCTGCAATGAAACTTCTTGAAAAGATTATCAAGCGTGAGGGAATTGGTGACGTGCTCGCTGATGGTGTGAGAAAAGCAGCCCAGAAAATCGGAAAAAATGCCGACCAATTTGCCATGCACGCAGGTGGCCAGGAACTTCCCATGCATGACCCGAGGTATGACCCCGGATACGGTATTGGATACCATGGTGAACCCACACCGGGCCGTCACACCATCGCTTCATTTACATATCTGGAACTGACCCAGCTTGAGCGTAAATACAAACAGTTCAAAAAGATGAGTGCGCTTATGACCAAATCTTCCTGGTACAAACCCGAAGGTAAAGGAGAAGCCATAGCGTTTTTGAGCAAATTTTCCCAGACCGCATTTTCAGCAGGCCTTTGCCTGTTTGGTCTTCAAATGGGAGCCGATATTCCACTGGCGGAATGGATTGCTGCAGCTACTGGCTGGGATTTCACCAATGATGACCTTATTGAAACCGGTCAGCGTATAGGTACCCTCCGCCAGGCGTTCAACGCACGCGAGGGGCTTGTTCCAAAACGTGATTTTGCCATCAATCCCCGTGCAATCGGCAAACCGCCGCTGCCCAAGGGACCCACCCAGGGGGTAACACTGGACATGGATGCCTACCTGAAAGATTATTACCAGGCGTACGGATGGGACCCTGAAACAGGTATCCCTGTAAAGGAAACCATTGAAAAACTGGGCCTGAAAGATGTGGTGGAGGAGCTCTAAGAAACCCGCCGGGACAGTTAAGCTTACTGTTGTTGCATTTCTCGATGGTAAGGCCATTAATCGTCAGTTTACAGTTGATATTAAGGAGGGAGAAACACTCTGGAAGTTGTTCAAAAGACTGGATCGTGAGGGGCCGCTGGATCGAAACTATTTCAAGCGCATTTTCAGTCTTTCGCGGCCACCCACGGTACTCCTTAATGGCGACCGTCTCACCGATATTCCCGGAGACCTCAAAAAGATTACTCTCAAGGATGCTGATGAAATTTCTGTTCTCATGCCGATTGCCGGCGGATAAGTTGAATTTGATTCTTATTCGTGTTAAATAAACTTTCATGAAGGAACTTTTGAAAAAAATCTCATTCTTGCGTGATTTGCCCGATCATTTATTGGAAAGATTTCGCCCGTATATGGCACGTCGCAGTTATACTGCTGGAAGTGTCATCGTGGAGCAGGACGAAGCGGGAGACTCTCTTTATATCATTGCTCAGGGACGAGCCAAGGTATGTATCATGGGCGAAGATGGTAAAGAAGTGCTTCTTTCCATACTGAAAGAGGGTGACTTTTTTGGGGAGATGTCGGTTATAGACCGTAAGCCCAGGTCTGCCTCGGTGGTTGCTCTTGACGATTGTGAACTTTTTACCATCACGCGCAATGCATTTCTTGAAATGATTAGAGAATGTCCTGAAATCTCCCTGAATATACTTTATGTAATGAGCGAACGACTCAGGAGGGCTGA
>JAJRZV010000119.1 GCA_024275095.1 bacterium
CTCAATCATCAAGTGATGTCCCCATAAACAACTATCGCACGCGCAATTATATATTCGCTCCGCTCGCCCATTGTCTCACGGCAGTTCGAATCTCTCTCCTGCGTTGAAAATCCGTTTAATATACACGCCATGTCCTTCGTGGGCGGGTTCACATTTCAGAGGGGGTGGGATTCGAACCCACGTTCCCCTTGCGGGGAAAGCGGTTTTCAAGACCGCCGCCTTAAGCCACTCGGCCACCCCTCCGGGATATAAATTTAACACCTCTGCTCCACACTCTCAACAGCACTGCCACAAAAGAAAACTTTCAGGGTAGTAGTGCAACATAAACATAAAATATTAAGCAATTGTAATGTGTCATCCATATACGCGCCCAATTACTATCGGCCTCCTTGAGTCGTTGAAGATAGTAATCGTAATAAAAACTACCTGTATTATCCGTAGCCCAGGCAATGTTGAGCCCAACGGGCACGAAAATCCCGCCGGTATCCAGTACAAAGTATCTGCCGGAAGCATCCACACGAACAAACCCGCGTTGTAGAGTGCCGACCTGGAAGGTATAATCCGGGGAACGGTGCATGCCCTGTGTATCCCTGGCTTCCAGAAAAAACGGTACAAACCTTCCTCTCGTGGTGTCATTCGTACACACCAGTGCGGCTCAGCGACAGCTCGAAATCTCTCCACTCCTTCATTATCAAGGTAACGCTCAAAGTGCTGTGTATAAAATGCAGGAACGTAAATGGAAAGGCCTGAGGGTGCTTCTGTGTACAAACGTATATCCACTTCATCTGCATCCCTCTCAAATCGCTTAATTGCATGAGGAAACGTTGTGTCGGTAAAGTCTGCAACAGCATTTTCAGTGAGGAAAACAACTGTCTGAATAACTATTAACGCAAAAAGAGACATTCAATGTTTCACGTGAAACATCTACTCCTCATCCATGCAGCAACTCCCGTTGAACTTTACACCCTCCTCAATCACGAGAACAGGAGTGCGGATGTTACCACGGTACCGAGCCCCGTCTCTGAGTTCCACGCGCTCTTTTGCATCGCAATCACCCTCAACATGCCCGTGAACCACCAGTGCACCCACCTGTATTGTCCCCTCAACCCGTCCTTCTTCTCCCACAATCAACGTGCCCTCAGAGATAACTTCACCCTTGAGCGTACCATCCACACGCACGGTCCCTTCAAAAGCGAGCTTTCCTTCAAACGATGCTTCACGGCCCACAATGGAGTGGATTTCCTCTTTCATCAGCACACCCTCCTTCAGTCGAATTCCCGCGGCAGTCCAAGCCGCTCCAGCAAAGCATCCAGTTCATCAAGACTGGAATAACGGACGGTAACAGACCCTTTTCCTCCCCGATAAGTGACTCTCACGGGAAGACCAAGATGCCTCTGCAGGCGCTTTTCCAGGCGTTCAATGTTGGGGTCACGTTTCCTGCCGGCAGTACGTTCCACCTCTCTCACAGTAGTCCTTTTCGATTTCATACGCCGGAATGCCTTGAGTATTTCCTCTTTCTTACCCAGACTCAAAAGCGCACGTGCATGACCCTCTGTAATTTCACCCTCAGCAAGTGCCTTTCTCACCTCCCTTGGCAAACGCAACAGCCGCAAAATGTTGGCCACGGCCGAACGGGACTTTCCCACACGCTGGGCTACCTCTTCCTGGGTATAACCGAACTCTTTCATCAAACGTTCGTAGGCCGTGGCTTCTTCTATCGGATTGAGATCCGATCGCTGAAGATTTTCTACAAGGGCAACTTCCAGCATGTCTCGCTGCGTAAACGCCCGCACCACAGCAGGAATCACCTTCAATCCCGCTTTTTTCGCCGCCCTCAAGCGCCTTTCACCTGAAACAAGCTGGTAGCCTCTTCCGTGAGGTCTTACGAGAATGGGCTGAAGCACACCCTTCTCTTTGATGGTAGCGGCAAGTTCCTCTATCTCGTTTTCTGGAAAATGTGTGCGCGGCTGATACGGATTGGGCTCTACCGCATCCACAGGAATACGCTGAACCTGAATCGCGCCCTGACCTCCTCCGATGAGGGCATCCAGCCCCTTACCCAGCGCTTTCTTCTTCATCCTGCCTCCTCTCGTATCACACCTGTAAACTCCTGCACAAAATGAATATAACTGGAAGCACCCTTACAATTCATATCGTAAAGGATAATAGGCTTTCCATAACTGGGGGCCTCGGAAAGTTTAACATTCCTGGGTATCACTGTCTGAAACACCAGATTTCCAAAATGACGCCTGACTTCCGCTTCTACCTCTTTGGAAAGGTTGTTTCTCACATCGTACATGGTCAATAAAATTCCTCTGACCGAAAGTTCTGGATTGAGAAATTCTCTGATGCGATTAATGGTGTGCATTAACCGCGCCAGGCCCTCGAGAGCAAAATATTCGCACTGGAGCGGGACGAGAACCGAATGGGCTGCGGCCAGTGCGTTAACGGTAAGAAGCCCCAAGGAAGGGGGACAATCAACAATGACAAAATCG
Source organism: bacterium (assembly GCA_024275095.1). GTDB lineage: Bacteria > JAJRZV01 > JAJRZV01 > JAJRZV01 > JAJRZV01 > JAJRZV01. Next base: position 2,496 of record JAJRZV010000119.1, read on the forward strand.
TATCGGTCTCTGAGTTTATCAAGGGCCCGTTTAAGCCGCAGTTCCCTCGAATATTCGTTTACCAGTTCAACTTCTGCTCCTGCAAGGTCCTTGGACGAAGGCAATACTTCTAAATTTTCCACTTCTGTGGGCACCACCATGCCCGAGGGATTCTCTCCCTTGATAAGCACTTCGTATATGGTGCGGTCCAGCAACTCCGGATTCACACCCATACCACTGGTAGCATTGGCCTGCGGATCCATATCCACCAGCAACACACGCCGCCCTCCCACGGCCAACACGGCCGAGAGATTAATGGCTGTAGTGGTTTTTCCCACTCCACCCTTTTGGTTGGCAATGGCGATAATCTCCATTCCGTCCGCTATGTTACCCGGGATTTTATCTGCGGACAAGCCTCACAGGTCAAACACGACCCTCTTTTGTTTCACGTGAAACATCCACCTCAGGGAGAAAGTTTCACATACGGTTCATTCCTGCCCGGGCGCAAAAAGACGTCCTGGTAAGCAAAATCAATGTGAATCTTCGTCAACCACGAACCGGGCACAAAAAGAGGAGCAAGGTCCGGATAATTCCTTGCTATATCCATTGCTCTCTCAGGGGTAATCTCCAGGGCGAGAATTTTTTCACCCGGTTCGGTTTCCATTACCCGTGGAGCAATCACATAAATAAATATGTGCCCCCAGAAATCGGTCCCATCTACAAGAGAAGGTTTTACAGGATAGAAAGGGGCTGTTGTGCTGAACGAAAAGGAAAGGGCAGGAAGCATGTTCGTATATTCCTGCTCAGCATTCTGATACTCTCCGAAAAAGAAAAAGTGAAAGCCTCTGTCAATATACTCCTGTGCTACTTGAATAAATTCATCGGTCAGCACATAACCCCTGTCCTCCACGAAAGCCTGAAAACCCAGAACATTTTTTACATCCACAATAAAATATGTGAGCGTTTTCGCAAATCCTTCCTGGAGAATTTCGTATACATTTTCACCTCCAGGCTCGGAAGCCATGCCCCCACATGAGAAGGGCACCTGGCTGTACTTTCTCTTTGTATAGAAAATTCTCTCCGTTAAATGCATCAGCTCTTCAAACATATCCACATTCACCTCTTCAACATGGGGAGGAGAAGGAAACGGCATAATCCATGCCACGTTTTTTGCGGTGGTAAAGGCAGGTGCTTGTACGTAAAGGTTTTCTTTTCCTTCTCCATCCCACAAAATCACTGCAATCTGACCGAACCGATTTACATATACCATCTCTTCGTAATCTTCTGGTGAAAGAAAAATTCCACCGTCACCTCGCAGGGGTCCGGGAAAAAACAAAACAATCAAAATCCACTTCAGTCTCTTTTTCGAAACCACTTTTGAACCCCAAAAACCGTTCTCATTCCTATAAAGCTCAGGTGATACGCCTTTTGAAAACTGCCCTCCGGGTGGGCAATAAAAGAATAAGCAGGAAGAAGAGAAAAAGATATTTCCAAAGTTTGTGTCACATAAATGTTGATACCCAATCCTGTTTCTAACTCGCCAGCATAAACGAAAAGAAAATCTGAGTCATTGTACACATTCAACAGGTGTTCAAAACCCAGCTCGACAGCCATTCCCAAGAAGAAACGAAATGAGAAAAAGCGATTGTCAAAAAATTTTTTTATATAAAGGCACTTCACACCTCCAAGATAAAACTCGCCTTTCACTTCCCAGAGAGTCCCCACATCCAGAACTTTCTCGTTTGCATATTGAAAAAGGGCCCTGATGTTTACCTCACTTTCTCGATTGCGAGGTGATCTCAACGAAAGTCCTCCTTCAACACCTATAAAGCTCTCGATGTAATCCTCAGAAACCCCATAATTGAAAATCTGGATATTAAACCCCCTCTCAATCTCCTCGTTCTGTGCACACATCACAGCAGGAAAGAATAAGTACACCAGCGCTCCTGAAATCACGATTTTGACCGAGATTCTCTTCAGAACATCCAATTTTTCAATATTATACTGAAAAAATCACAACAGAACCGCAAATTTCTCCCTCACGAAGACGATATCGGTGAATCCGTACATCTGTTCTCTCCTCGTCCTTCCAGGAAAAGCGTTCACCTGCAAAAGTGATAGCAATGCCGCCTTTTTTCAGAAACTTTCTCACCTGATTGAAAAACACAGGGGGTTCCTTAAAGGCCCTCGTTGTAACCGCGTCAAGAGCACCCTTCATGACAAAACCAAAGGCAGGGTCCTCCACCCGCTGCCTTATGGCACGTGTGTCCTGGAGTCCGAGGTGCCTCACCACATCCTGAAGAAAACTCCATCGCTTTTTACGTGGTTCAAGCATGAGAAGTCTGATGTCAGGTCTCAAAATTTTTACAGGAACCGCCGGGAGTCCACTACCACTGCCCACATCCATGACAAAACTCCCCGGTTTTATAAACTCCTCAATCACAAGGGACTCAATCACCCCTCGAAAAAGAAAATCCTGCATTCTTCGAAAGCCGGTAAGATTGAACACGCGGTTCCACTTCATCACCAGGTGCACATATTCCATCATTTGTTCAAAACATTCCTCTCTGTTTCTGGTTTTCAGGTACTCTCTGAGAATTTCTGCTGGATTCTCAAGCATGCTTTCTCAATGCCACCTCAATGGCAAAGGCATGCGCCGGATTGATGCCGGGTATTTGAAGGGCCTCCGCCAAATTGCGGGGCTTGTGTTTGTTGAGCTTTTCCACTGCTTCGTTGGTCAAACCTTTCACACGGGAGAAATCAAAATTGCGTGGCAGGACAACGCTGGAAAAGCGTTTCATCTTCTCAATCGCCAGCCTTTCTCTTTCCACATAACCTTCATACTTGATGCTGATTTCCACCTCCTCTCTCACGTCCTGTGGAAAACGCATCACCTCGGGCAACATGACTTTTATCCCTTCCAGGGTAATTTCCGGTCGCCGGAGAAGGTCCCGCACACGCATTGCCTGACGCAAAGGTGGACTGTTCAGAGACTCCAACCACTTCTGCACCTTCTCTTGCGGACGAATGAGAACGCTGTTCAGCAGGTCGTGAAGCTGTTGAATCATTTTCTTTCTCTCAAGAAATTGTGCGTACTGCTCATCTCCAACCAGACCCAGGCTTCGTCCTTTTTCCGTAAGACGCAAATCTGCGTTTCCCTCTCGTAACGTCAGACGATATTCTGCCCGCGAAGTAAACATTCGATACGGTTCATCCACCCCTTTGGTCACCAGGTCCCAGATCAGCACTCCTGTCATAGCCTCGCTCCTGTCCAGCATGAACTCACCGTCTCCCCGAGCGTGCAAAACAGCATTAATACCCGCAATCAGCCCCTGGGCAGCAGCCTCTTCGTATCCAGACGTACCGTTAATCTGGCCGGCCAAAAAAAGCCCCGGAACACTCTCCACCTCCAGTGTGGGCTTCAACTGTCGTGGTTGTACAAAATCGTATTCAATGGCATAACCAGGCCGTATAACCCGTACATTCTCAAGCCCGGGAATTGTCCTGAGAAATGCCATCTGGACATCAAAGGGCAGAGAAGATGAAATGCCGGAGGGATAATATTCCAGACCGTCAAGACCATCGGGCTCCAGAAATATCTGGTGACGAGTGCGGTCAGGGAATTTCACCACTTTATCTTCAATGGAGGGGCAATAACGAGGTCCAATACCAACAATAACTCCAGAGTAAAGAGGTGAGCGGTCCAGTGACCGCCTGATAACCTCGTGGGTACGCTCATTGGTGTACGTGATGTAACACGGAATCTGTGGATTGGTCACTTCTTTCGTGCGCGCAGAAAATGGCCTCACCTCCTCCGGCTTCATTATATCCATACGAGAAAAGTCGATAGTTCGACCATCCAGACGAGGTGTGGTACCGGTTTTGAGCCTCCCCACCTCCAGGCCTGCCTCTTTAAGCCATCGCGATAAACCCAGAGATGGACGTTCCCCTGCCCTGCCTGCGGGATAGCGTTTGAGCCCAATATGAATGAGTCCGTTCATGAACGTCCCCGGAGCCAGAACCACAGACGGTGCGTAAAACTCATATCCAAAATCTGTAACAACACCCTTTACCGCGCCTCTCTCCAGCAATATCTGCCGCACGTGAGCCTGAAAAAGAGAGAGATTTTCACAGGACATTACTTTCTCTCGCATGTACTGGTTGTACATACGCCGATCGCACTGGGCACGGGTGGCTCGTACTGCATAACCCTTGCGCTTATTAAGCGTACGATAGTGAATCCCGGCAACATCAGCAGCAAATCCCATCTCTCCACCAAGCGCATCAATCTCCCTCACCAGATGACCCTTGGCCAGTCCCCCAATTGCAGGATTGCATGACATATAACCAATGCTTTCTACATTGATGGTAATGAGCAGCGTACGGGCACCCATTCTGGCACTGGCCAGGGCAGCCTCAATTCCCGCATGTCCGCCGCCTACAATAATGACGTCAAATTGTTCTTTCATGCACCCAACACCCACTCAAAACACGGAATCTCATAGCTCCCGTGTTTTACCTTTTTTGTCAATTATATAGGCACTTCTATTCAGAGAAAACGCACTCTTTGGAAACCACCTTCAGAATGTGAACCTGAAGACGTTTTAACAAGAACCCACAAGAGGGCTACTTTTTATTTTTCTGCCTTTTTTGAAATTTTATGTTTATCGTCAGGTTGATCTGATATTCATCAAGCACCTTTCTCATCTCATCAGCAACCGAAAGGTTCTTCAAAAATTCCCCGAGCTCTGTGGCAAGACGGTCTCCAAAATCACGAACAAGTTGATCAAAGCGCCCTGTAAGGTATTCCTCCACGCTTTTCCTGATAGCCCTTTCCGTCTCAAATACCATCCCCAATCCAACTGTACTGGCCAGGTCTCTCACCACATTCTTCAAGCCCTTGCTTCCATCACCTGAAGAATCCTTACTCCTGCTGGTGTTTTTCTTTCGTTCCGCCATTTTTCCCCCACCGAACAAGGTCTTTGACGGCCTCCTTGGCGGACTCCGGGCCCACTATCACCACAGTGTATAGAGTCGGCTTCAGGTTGTCCAGAATCGCCCGTCGAATTTCGCGTGTGCTCACGTTCTGTATGCGTTTTGAAAATCGGAACACACGGGTGTAATCGCCTGTGAGGATCTGGGTGTACGCGAGGCGGGTACCCACAGCACTGTTCGTCTCAAACCCCATTTTATAATTCCCCACAACAAAGGTCTTGGCCCGCTGAATTTCATCGCCTGTAAGAGAATGTTCAAGTAAAAGGTCAACTTCCTGGCGAAAACCTTCAACCGCTTCCTTGACTTTCTCCGGAGCTGTCGCCATGTAAAAAATAAAGAGTCCGCTTTTTGCGCGTGGACGGTAAAAAGCCGTCACGGAATATGCAAGAGCCCTTTTATCTCTCAGGTCCATAAACAAACGCCCGGACATCCCGGCGAGTGCATTTTCCACAACCTCCATGGGATATCGCGTTTCATCTTTCCCACCGGGTGCGTAAAAAGCCATTACAATATGTGCCTGCTCTGTATTCATCGGCACGAACTCGAAGGAGACGCGCTTGCGCTTTTCAACCACAGGTACAACGACACTCTCCTCCTCTGCCGGCATGTTCGAGAGATACCCTTCGACAATGGGTAAAACATCCTCTGCGTGAAAATCGCCCACGAGAACCAGCAATCCATTATTTGCCTGAACCACCCTGTGGTAATATTTCAAAACGTCCTCACGCGAAAGCTTCTCAACACTCTCTTTTGTCCCCAGAACATCTCTCCCGTATGGGTGGTCACCGTACATCACCCGTGCAAGTGCATTCATCAGAACACTGCGTGGATTCTCTTTCTCTTTACGAATAAGCGAAAGTTGATCTTTCTTAACCTTCTCCAGCTCCTCGACAGGAAAAGAGGGTTCCAACAGCACCTCTGAGAAAACCTGGAAGGCATCAAGAAAATCTTCTTTCAAGCACTCGGCTCGCAAACCAAAAGTCTCTGCGTCAGCATGGGCATAAAATAAAGTGAAATACCTATCCTCAAGTGCTGAAATCTCCTGGGCACTGCGAAACCGGGTTCCCCTGCGCATGGCAGCGGCTGTGAGCCATCCAAGTCCTTGCTTTTTGGGAGGTTCTGCTGCAACTCCTCCGTGAAAAACAGCTGTCATGTAAATGGTATTGGTTCCGGGACGTTCGAGCAAAAGCACGGGCAAACCATTTTTCAACGTGTAGAGTTTCACACCTTCCGACCCCTTTTTAATCTTCCTCTGCACCCCCCTCTTTTCCAAAAGTTCCTCGCGCAGCCATCTTTTTACGTCTCGTGCCGAAACAGATGAACCTTCAGGCAACATGAGTACCATGCCTGCACGTTCTCCTTTCAACCATTCGCCGGCCAGTTCCTGAAGCCGTTCACGTTTTGTGTGCACAAGAGCGTTCATGTACTTGAAAAAGAGCTCGGGATCCCTGCCTTCAGCAAAATACGAACCGAACGTCTCGGCAACACTCTCAGAATTCTCAAGGGAAGAAATGATGCCCTTTATCAAGCTCTCCTTTGCATTCTCAAACTCTTCTTCTGAGGGACCGGTCCTGCTGAACATCCTCAGTTCAGCAAACACTTCCCGCAACCCGATTTCTTCTTCTCCCTGCCTCAGCACCCCACTGACAAAGAAAGCACCTCGCTGCCGGGGTGACCACGCAGATGCACTGATGCGCGTCAACACATTCTTGCGCAAGCGTAAATTCTTCACCAGGCGTGACGACCCTGAACCTCCAAGAGCTGCAGCAAGCACATCTGCAGCTGCTGCCTGCTCCACATCTGTCAGACGTGTTCCAGGCCACACAAGAATAAAACGCGGTTCTCGAAGGTCCTTCTTGTAAAATACGTAAACCGGATCTTTCCACTTAAAAGAAGGTTCAAAAATTTCTCTTCGAGGACGCCTCTTTCCCGCCTTCCATGATCCAAAATACTTTTGTGCAACAGCAAAAACCTGTTCAAAAGTTGTCCCTCCTGCCACAACAAAGGCGGCGTTATCCGGTCTGTACCATTTTTTCATAAACCGGTAGAGGCTCTCCCGGGTCACCCTTCTCACTGTCTCGGGCCAACCGACAACAGGAACGCCATACGGATGGTCCTGAAAGGCGAAAGAGAGCGTTTCTTTCCATAACTTGCTTTCAGGCAGGTCTTCTCCTCTGCGGTACTCCTCCACAATCACCTCGATCTACTTTTTCAGCTCGTCCTCGGGAAAAGTAGGATTCTGACAAATATCAGCGAGTACATCGGCGGCTCTCGACAGGTGCTCCGCAGGTACGTTGACGACATAGGCCGTGTAATCATATGACGTGTAAGCATTCATATTACCACCCACACCCTCGATATCACGTGCAACATCCCCCAGGCCTCTGGTGCGTGTACCTTTGAACATCATGTGTTCAAATACGTGGGCAAGGCCGGCGAGATGCTTATCTTCATCCGTGGCACCGACACCGAACCAAATCTGAGCTGCTACTTTGGGAGAATCCATTTCATACGCACAAACAGTCAAACCGTTTGTCAATTTCCCACAACGAAACTGCTTTTTCATCTGCATAATCGTCTCCTCCCACAAGCTTGCCTGCGCAGCAAAAGCTGCAGTAACAGGTATTATTCCGTACAAAAAAACAAACATGTTTTTCGCTCTAAACACGTGAAGGAGTATACACTGTCCGAGTTTTCTTCAGCAATGCAATCAATGGCTCTATCCCGAAAAATCCGCATAACCTCCAGCGTCATCAGGATCAGACATCTCCTGTCGCTCTCTTCACAGGCAGTTTTTTTACTTCCTCTCCTTTACAGGCTCGTTTATCATCTTCTCCCGAGATGAAGTGGATACGCACATCCCTCTTACCAGCCGCTGTATTACTTCTCTGCAACAGGGCTCCTGCAGACCTTCTCTACGGCACACGCGGCCTGGGATTCGCCGGTGCGTACAGTGCAAGAGCGGATGACAATTTCGGCACCACAGTGAATCCCGCAGCTCTCAGCATTTACCGGCGCTACCATATCCTGGCTTTTTATACCCTTTCCAGCATGAAAAACACGTACTCTACCGGCGTCATTGCTGTGGATTCGAAAACTTCAGACATAGCGATGGGGCTGTTTTATATCAACCAGGGCTTTCTACCTCTGGGAAAAGCAAACGGAGAATACTCATTTTCAACAACCTCCATCACCGACAACTACTGGGGACTTTCTATTTCAGAAAATTATATGAACCTGTTCTTTATCGGTATCACTCTTTCCATGCATACCATGCGATCTTCCATGGGAAACGATGACACTTTTACCATGGACCTGGGGATAATCGCTCCTGTAGGAGACTATTTTCTCATCGGTTTCACTGCTTACAACCCCCTTCGCTACGGCTACAACAGACTCAAACAGCTCAACGATCCCCGCCGCAGGGCCATTGCCCTTGGAGCAGTCTTCCATTACCAGAACGTGCTCTTTCTTCAGGCAGACTGGCAAAGAGATCTGGAGGATCTTCGGGGCAATCATCACCGCATCGCCTTTGGCTTTTCTGCTGTGGGAAGAAGATACTTTGAAGTCCGCTTTGGTTATGCACGGGACTTTTTCTTTTCAAGCAATGAAATTGGTGCAGGAATGTCATTTCGCGGTCCCAGGTTCAGCATTGACTACTCATACTTTGTCATCCGCAGGAATGGAAACCTGCCAAATGAAGAAAAACACTCCCTCGCGGTGACGGTGGCACTGTTCTAAAAACTTCCTACCGAAACATATTAAACTCTTCTTTAAAAAGATCCTCTTCCTGTGTATCTTTTTTTTCATCCACGTATTCGGCGGGTTCGGTCCCTTCAACGTATGCCTGAAACACCCCGTCCCCGCGAGCTCTCAGGCCCGTCCTCCTGTCTATGCGAACAAACACAACACCCGGAGGCACGGGAAGAGGACCGGGCTTTTCCTTTACCGCAAGATAATTCATCACCCTTACCCACACAGGTACAGCCGCTCTGGAGCCGGTCTCGTATGGCCCCAAAGGCAAAAAGTCATCGTATCCTACCCACACACCCACAGTATACTTGCTGCTGAAACCGAGAAACCAGGCGTCTCGCTGTTCATCGGTCGTCCCGGTTTTGCCTCCAACCTCGAAGTGAAGTACCCTTGCCCTCCAGCCAGTGCCCTCGGTAATTAC
>JAJRZV010000011.1 GCA_024275095.1 bacterium
ACACCTGAACAGGCCAAGACCTTTTTGGAACCCTTATCAAAACCTGATGCTTACAACGATTTTTTGGCCTGTGCCATTGAAGAGGAGTTCGACGTGGTGGACCCGTCACACATGTCTACCGTGGCTAAAAAGTCCGGTGACGAGTACATTCTTTCAGGTAAAAAGTACATGGTGGATTTTGCTGATACTGCTAAATATATACTTATTTCTGCTCTCCAAGAAGGTGGCAGTGGCTGGGACGCGGTAAGGTTTTTTGTAGTGGACAACAGCGATGCCATAAAGAAGTCTGAAGAGGCTGATAAGTTAGGGCTCAGATGCGTGAAAACGTACCACATCGAATTTGAAAATTTGGAAGTCCCGGCAGAGAGACTGCTCAGCGGAGCTGATGATGTGGAAAAGGCTTTTAAAGATGCGCTTACTCGATGGCGTCTTGTGCTTGCAGCACTATCGCTGGGGGCTTCTCGTGCTGCTGCTGAGTACGCGGCACGATATTCCAAAGAGAGAACAGCATTCGGTCAGCCCATTTCTCAATTTCAGGCTATCGCTTTTATGATTGCTGACATGTGTACTCTTGTAGATTCTGCACGTTTGTTGATATGGAAAGCGGCCAGAGATGTGGATATGGGTAAAGATGCTGCTGAAAGCTCAGCCCTGGCCTGTCTGCAGGTAATGGAGGCCGGTTTTTTTGCCACCAGTAACTCTGTACAGATTTTGGGCGGTCACGGGTTTATTCAGGATCATCCTGTTGAAAAGTGGATGCGTGATGTAAGAACTATTTCAAACTACATGGGCCTGCCTCATGAGCTTGTTATGCAGGCAGGCCGTGAGATTATTGGATAAGTAAAGGAGGTAGGGGCCATGATAGATTTTGAACTTACTGATGCGCAAAAAAATGTAAAGGCATTGCTTCACTGGTTCGCAAAGGAGAAGTTGCGTCCTCTTGCTCTGGAGTACGATCGTCACGGTCCTGTCCCCGTAGACGCTCCTATTTTCCAGGAACTGAAATCTATGGGTCTGGGGATGGGGTCGACGCCGAGGGATAGGGGCGGTGAACCGGAACTTGGTGAAGAGCAAGATCGCCAGGGTGCAAGGCAATTTGCGCGTATAGGTATACTCGGTGCTGAAGAAGTTGCTTACGGAGATGCTGGTATTATGCTTACTTTTCCAGGTCCCGGTCTTGCTGACCCACCTGTAAGAACCATGGGCACAGAAGAGCAAAAAGAGATGTTTTATTCCGCCTTTAAAGGCGATAAGCCTGCGTGGGGCGCGTTTGCCCTCACAGAACCCGGCGCTGGCTCAGATGTGGCCGGTATCTCCTCTACCGCTGTAAAAGATGGAGATCACTATATTATCAACGGCACGAAGATTTTTATCACTAACGGTGCCCGTGCGGAGTGGGTTGTATGGTTTGCAACAGTGGATAAGAAATTAGGTAGAGAAGGCCACAGGGCTTTTCTTATAAGGAAAGGCACGCCGGGTTTCAGAGCAGGAAAAATCGAAAAAAAGATGGGATTAAGGGCCTCTGAAACGGCGGAGCTTATATGTGAAGATTGTCGGGTACCTGTGTCACAGCTTCTCGGAGGAGAAGAACACTATAAAAGCAAAGCCGGCTTCAAAGGGGCCATGGGCACTTTTGACATGACGAGACCCATGGTGGCTGCGATGGCCCTGGGAATAGCACGGGCTGCTTATGAAAAACCAGTGGAGTTTGTAAAAGAAGCTTATTCTACCAAGCGCCCGCTCAATGAATACCAGATGATCATGGAGCGACTGGTGACCATTAAGCGTCGTATTGAAGCAGGAAGATATTTGGCCTGGCGAGCAGCATGGATGATTGATACAGGAAAACCCAACTCCAAGGAAGCGTCCATGTCCAAAGCCTACTGTGCTCAGGTGGCTGTAGAGGCGTGTAACACCTGCGTGGAAATTATGGGAAGTAAAGGTATTGAACGGGATAACCTTGTGGAGAAATGGTTCAGGGATATTAAGGTTTTTGATATTTTTGAGGGCACAGGACAGGTACAGAGGCTGGTGATATCCAGGAGGATTCTCCAGCACATCTGAATTTTTTCTGTTTTTTTACGAATTGAGAACTTTAAAAGCCGGGGAAATTCTTCCCCGGCTTTTTTATAACATTCGGTGCCATGTGGTTACTGGGAGGGATGGGTTAACTTTTTGTCCTGAATGCGACGCCGGTTTTCATGTTGGTGTAAAGAATATAAATTAGGGGAACAAAATAATATATCCCGATGATTCCCATGCTTGCCAGAAAGAAGACATTGGTGAAGATTGATGGAGCAGTTTGGGTAACGAATTGCTGATAACTGCCGAGATAGAGAAGTCGCTTGTAGGGTACGGTGAGGAAGAAGAGAAAGCCGAGAAATCCTACGGCAGCAGGGCCAAATGCAAGTGCACCACCATCCATGCGGATGAGCCATGCTGTAAGAATGTACCCGACGAGTAAAGCAGGAAGATATCCTGTGACACAGAGAAAAGTGACGAGCAAAGAGTATCGGGAAGGGTCTATGAAATACATCCACGACCACCCGGTGAACGTAAACGCCAGGAAATATCCTATGGGCAGGAATACCAGCAATCCGAACAAAAAGGCCTGTTTGAACGACCGTGTGGCAAAAATACTTTCCGCCTGTCTGATTTCATCCCACGCAGCCAGTGCAATAACTGAGCCGGTGAGCAGGTTTATGAAATAGTCCATCGGTATTGTTTTAATCACCCCCTTAAATTCAAAGATGTGCATATATTCTCTCTTTTCAGGAAGGATAATGCAAGAATTTGGTACAATGGTGACGCTATGACGCTAAAAGACCTGAGAAAGATAGAGGACCCTGTAAAAAAGCGGGCGCTTTTTGTGGCACTACTTGCCCAAGAGGTGGCCCAAAGGGGCGGTCGGTCTCCAATAGTGGTGGGTGGAGAAGCATTGGAAATTTACACGCAGGGAGGATATACCACTGGTGATATTGATATTAAAGGGCCTGCATCTATCATCAATGAGGTGCTTTTGGAATGGGGGTTTTCAAAAAAAGGAAGGGTGTGGTTTCACGAAGAGCTGGATGTTTATGTGGGCTGGTTGGGCGAAGCACTGGATGAAGGTTCCGAGGCAGAAAAGAGGGTGACCACAGTTGTTGTTGGGGATGGCCTGGAGGTGAAGGTGATTTCTGTTGAAGATTTAATCATAGATCGATTGAGCGCCGTGAAATGGTGGAAAGATGAGGACGGAATTATGTGGGCGAAGGTGCTTGTGGAAGTGAAAAAAGCGGCTGAAGGACACGTTGATAGGGATTATTTGCTTGAGCGAGCGGCAAGTGCTGGAGTAAGGGATTTGCTCGAGGAGGTACTCAGGTGAAGGAGATTGAATATGAGGAATTAAAAAAAATTGCCCGGAATGTAAAAACGGCAATGATTGCACAGGGACAGTGGCCTTTTAAAAAAGTCAGGCGCAAACCCCGAGATGGCATGAAGCGTGCCATTCTCCTCCAGCGGGCATTAGCCAGAGTTCAGCGCTACAAACCACAAAAGAAAGGGGATAAACTCATTTTACCGTTTTTTAACGATTAATCCGACTTTGAGTCAACCTTTGTTCAGAGTCCCATCTGCTTCGCAATAATGTATTTCATGATTTCTGTAGTACCCGCAAATATTGTCTGGACGCGAGTGTCGAGGTATGCTTTGGCCACCGGGTATTCGAGCATGTAACCATAACCACCGTGAAACTGGAGACACTGGTCCACAGTGCGCTTGAGCATTTCTGTTACCCACCACTTGGCCATGGATGTTTCTTTAACGACGTTTTTACCTGCCATGTGTTCTTGAATGAGCCGATCCACAAATGTGCGTCCTATTTCGATTTCCGTTGCCATTTCCACAAGTTTGAACTGGATGTACTGGAACTTGCTGATGGGACGCCCGAAAGCCGTTCGTTCCTGGGTGTATTTAATCGTTTCTTCGAGGATAAGTTCTGCAGCTCTCTGTGCTCCTACTGCAACAACCAGCCGTTCCTGCTGCAACTTTTGCATGAGGTAATAAAATCCCATTCCTTCCTGGCCCAAGAGATTTTCTACGGGTACACGGCAGTCTTCAAAGAACAACTCGGCTGTGTCCTGGGCTTTCATCCCGATTTTTTCCAGTTTCTTGCCTTTTACAAATCCTGGTGTGCCGTCTTCGACAACAATAAGACTTACGCCTGTGTAAGGGGGGTCAGCTTTTGGGTTGGTTTTTGCGGCGACGATGACCAGGTCGCATATGAGACCGTTGGAGATAAAGGTTTTGCTTCCGTTAATGATGTAATGATCACCATCGCGGATTGCTGTTGTTTTAATAGCCTGGAGGTCAGAACCCGCGTGGGGTTCTGTCATGGCAATAGCGGTAATAATATCACCCGAGGCGCAACCAGGCAGCCAGCGTTGTTTTTGCTCTTCTGTTCCGAAACTGTGAATGTAGGGTACCACGATGTCATTGTGAAGGCTCAGTGCAAATCCCGATGCGTGCGCACGAGCCATTTCTTCAATCATTACCACAGAGTACAGAAAGTCCGCTCCGGACCCTCCATACTTTTCCTCGAGCCATGGACATAGAAATCCCTGTTCACCTGCTTTTTTCCACACCTCCTTGGGCACTTTTCCTTCTTTTTCCCACTGGTCGTGATACGGGATGACCTCTTTTTCGAGGAAACGACGGAAGGCGTTTCTGAAAATTTCATGTTCTTCACGAAACAGGGTACGCTCCATGGCATGACCTCCTGAGTAATAATTTTTTAAGAATAAGAATTTTGAACCCCTCTGGCAAACAATTTTTGCATCGCGTCAACGATTTTCCCCTATGATTTTCCTTGACTGAGAGGCATGTGGGTTTATACTAACCGCCGAGGTATCTGAGAACTGGTGGAGGAGGGTAATATGGTGGAATATTTGAAGAAAATTGTAAGTGAGACGCTTAAATCCTGGGAATCTGGATTCATTGCTTTCCACCTTCAACGCATTACAGGGCTTCTTGTTCTCGTGTACCTTTTCCTGCACATTGGTGTGTTGAGGGCGATTGTGGGCGGCGAAGCGGTTTACCAGCAGCGTATTGGTCTCATCACTTCGCCGGTTTTCAAGTTTTTTGAATGGCTTTTGCTTTTTACCGTACTTTTTCACACACTTAACGGCGTACGCATCCTTCTGGTTGATTTTTTCGGCATGGTGCGTTTACAAAAACCCCTTTTCTGGATTGTCGCAGCTCTCACAGCTTTAGTCCTTGTGGTCAGTATTCCCGAATTTTTCACATTTCTGTATTGAGGAGGACACCATGAATGGTATTAAACAGGGAGGAATGACTGCGTGGTTACTTCAACGTATTACGGGGGGAATTTTAACCATCCTTCTCGTTATTCATTTTTATCTTATGCATTACACAGGAGAAGAAGGAATTGCATATGCTGCCGTAAAAGCAAGGCTCGTGACTCCGGGCTTGAAGATTTTTTACGTTCTTTTTCTTATTACAGGTCTTTATCATGGTCTGAACGGGTTGAAGTCAGTGCTTATTGACTTCGACTTCTGGAAAGATAAACAGGCAGCGCTTAATTTTCTGTTTACTGTTGTGGGGCTTATAGCGCTGGCTTTTGGTATTCACACAGTGTATTCCATTTGAAGAGGGGGGCTATCCATGAAAAAGCATCAGGTTATTGTAATAGGGGCAGGCCTGGCCGGGATGAGAGCGGCTGTTCAAACAGCCGATAAATTTGACACAGCCATTATAAGTCTTGTTTATCCCGTGCGCTCTCACTCGGGTGCAGCTCAGGGAGGAATTAATGCGGCACTGGCGAATACGGAGGCCGGTAAAGATGACAGCCCTGAGCGTCACGCCTTTGACACTATGAAGGGCAGTGATTATCTCGCCGACCAGGATGCTGTACTCCGCATGACCACAGAAGCCATAGAATGCATATACGAACTGGAGCACTGGGGCTGTCCTTTCTCAAGGACCGAGGATGGGCGCATTAACCAGAGACCTTTTGGAGGAGCAGGATTCCCGAGGACATGCTTTGCGGCTGACCTTACGGGTCACACGATCCTTCATACGCTGTATGAGAAGATCCTGGAAAAAGGTGTTACCCAGTACAACGAGTATTTTGTGCTTTCCCTGGTAAAAGATGGCGAAAGGCTCCGGGGCCTTGTCGCTTTAAATTTGAAAACGGGAGAAATTGAGGCCTTTGCTGCTGATGCCGTGATTATGGCCACTGGTGGTTACGGCAGGATATTCGAACGTTCCACCAATGCCATCATCAACACCGGTTATGGTATGGCTGTTTCTTACTGGGCGGGGGTACCCCTCAAGGATATGGAATTTGTCCAGTTTCATCCTACCAGCCTGTACGGCAAGTGGATTCTCATCACAGAAGGAGCCAGAGGTGAAGGTGGGTACCTGATAAACAACAAAGGTGAACGATTTATGGAAAAATACGCTCCCAAAGCCATGGAGCTGGCTCCCCGGGATATTGTTGCACGGTCCATTGAAACAGAAATTATGGAAGGGCGTGGTTTTGACCCTGGTTATGTACATCTTGACCTCAGACATCTGGGACGGGAGAAAATTCTCGAGAGACTTCCGGGGATCAGGGATATTGCAATGACATTTGCAGGTATTGACCCAATTGAGGAACCATTGCCCATAAAACCGGCTCAGCATTATTCAATGGGCGGTATTGATACAAACAAGGAATGTGAAACAGAGCTTAAAGGCTTCTTCGCGGCAGGTGAGTGTGCATGTGTGAGTGTACACGGGGCCAATCGTCTTGGCGGTAATTCTCTTCTCGAGACCGTGGTGTTCGGTAAGATTGCGGGTAATGCAGTATTGAGGTATCTGGATGGACTGGAAAAGACGGGCGTGGTGGCTGAAGGAGAAATTGAATCAGAGAAGAAGAGAATAGAGGAAAAGGTAAAGGCTCTTATGAGTCGTGATTCGGGCGTGGACCATATTCAGGTCAGGAACGAACTCAGGCAAGTAATGTCTGAAAAGGTGGGTATATTCAGGAACGGTACGGACCTGAAGGAGGCAGTTGGTGTGATTAATAACCTCAAGGATAAGGCACGTGACATTTACGTGAGAAACAAGAGTTCACGGTTTAACCTTGACCTCATGAGAGCACTTGAGGTTCAGGGCATGGTCGAGGTGGCGGAGGTTATTGCGAAAGGTGCGTTGAGGCGTACAGAATCGCGTGGTTCTCACTACCGTACCGATTTTCCAAAACGCGATGATGAAAACTGGCTGCATCACACCATCGCCAGATATACCGAGGATGGTCCTGCTTTTGACAAAAAAGATGTGGTCATAACTCAATGGCAACCCCAGGAAAGGAGGTACTGAGCCATGGAAAGGGTGTTCAGAATTCGACGGTTTGATCCTGATAAGGATTCAAAACCTTACTACAGCGAGTATCGCTTTGATGCTCCACGTGGTATGACTGTACTGGAAGCACTATTCTACATTATCGAAAATGTCGATCCCTCTCTGAGTTTCCGATACAACTGCCGTGCCGCGGTGTGCGGTTCATGCGGAATGGAGATTAACGGGAAGCATAGACTCGCCTGTGCGACCCAGGTGAGCGAACTCAAAGGGGACGTTGTCATAGAACCGCTACCAGGGCTTCGTGTTGTTAAAGACCTTGTGGTGGATATGGACGACTTTTTCAACAAGTTCCTGGTGGTAAAACCTTATCTCATTCGCAAGACTCCTCCACCCCAGAAAGAAATTTTGCAGTCTCCCGAAGAAAGGAAAGAGCTTGACCCCTACATCTACTGCATTATGTGTGCGTGCTGTTCATCTTCCTGCCCTGTGACGTGGTCACGTTCCACATACCTCACCCCTTCTGTGTTCGTGAAGGCCTGGAGGTTTGTGGCGGATTCCCGTGACGAGGCCAAGGAAGAACATCTGGCAGGTGTTAACAGCGAGGATGGTGTGTGGCGGTGTCATACAGCTTTCAGGTGTGTGGAGGCGTGCCCGAAGGACATTAATCCCACCTCTGCCATTGTGAACCTGAGACGGAAACTCGCTTTCTCACGCGGCTGACAATTATACCAATAGGCCACCATTCTCATTCTGCGTTTTTCGTAATTTTAATTGGGATGGGGATAGTTTGTGGTTTTGCCGGAGAAGGAAAGGGCGCTACTCCTTTCTCGTGGACGGGTCATGGAGCCTATTCTTCGGAAATTAACGTTCTTGATAAAGGAGTAGTTGTCCCCTGGGACACGAACCCGGCATTTTCATCGGAGCACGTTCAGATAGGTTTGATTGTTTCCGGAATATATGACCATTTAAACATAAAGAACTCGTTTCCGGGGATTAACGAGAGCTATTCAAACGCGGGTTTGAGGATCAATTCTCTGTGGTTTCAGATACCCTTCCAGGGAAAATTTTCTGCAGGGTTTGGTGTGTCACGTTTTCCCATAACGCAAATTGAGGGAATAAATGAACATCCAGTGCCTGAAAATCTTCTGCCGGATGCTTATCCTCTTGTTGCATACCGGCTCTGGAAAGATAACTATTATTGCGCTTCAAGCGGAGTGTCCTTTCAATTGAGTGCGCATACATGGTTAGGAGTATCTACCGGTGTTTGTCAGCGTACTTACCAGGAAAACAGAAGTTTTCTTTACATTTCCGGAGGAGTAACAGAGAGCCTGGAGTCTACCGTGTTTCGTAAGGCCGAATGGTTACTGCCTGTTCGTGCAGGCTGGTATTTTCAAAATTCTTTTTTGAAGGCAGGTGCTGTATTTCACATGTATGCGCCACTGAAGTCCAGTTCAGATTATCTGTATTCAACGTCGCGAAAAAATTATCTGCTGAATACTGATTACTACACCCGGGATATGTCATCGAACACATCAAAATCGTCCATCAGTGTCGGTGTCACCGGAGGGTGTGCTTTCTCGATAAAGGCGCTGGAGGTCGGGTTTCAGGGGGGGGTTGCACTGCAGAAAAAGGAGGTTCTGTTGTATCCACAAAATCTACAGGTTTCGTTTGCGGGCCAGATAGATGGATGGTTCAAATTCTCTTCTCAATGGAAAGGCTGGTTGAGAATTTTCTATTCTCAATCACCGTTCTCCAATCCGGTGGACCGAGGTGTATATTCATTGGTTACGGATTACCGGGGTGGTGCGATAATTATGATATTTCAGCCTTCAGCAAGTCCTTTTTCGCAGGTTATCACCTTCTCTGTGCTTTTTCATGATGGTATTGCGTCTTCCCCCACAGGTACAGGATTTGATGTTGATGCCTATAGCATCAGGTTGTGGTTTCATTCAGTATTTTCTTTACTTTGAGTTCCTTTTTTACATCAGCTAATGAGACAGCAGAAGGACCGTATCGCTCTACCACTATACCCGCTGCAAGGTTGGCAAAGAGAGCAGCATCTTCAGGATTGAGCCCGGCTGTTTCCGCGGCAGCAAAAGCTGCTGTAAATGTGTCACCTGCACCGGTAACGTCAAACACGCGTCTTGTGCGTGCAGGGACCCTGATGCCCCGGTTTTTACAGAATACGAATGCTCCATGCTCTCCCAGTGTGATAACCACTTCGTTACATCCCAGTTTTCGGACTATTTGTTTGGCCACCTGTTGAGCATTGGTTGGAGTTACAGTGGTGGTGTTTGTTCGCACCAGTTGAGCGGCCTCTGACGCATTTGGCAATAGACAATGAAAATTTTTGTAATGTCGGAAATTTCTGGGTTTGGGGTCCACGTACACGGGTGGATTACCGTTCGCTTGTAATGCCTGAAAGAGGGAAGGGGTTAGAGTGCCTTTGGCATAGTCGGAAAGAATGATCGCTTTGCATCGTGAAATACTATCGTGGATGATAGAAAGCATTTTGCGGAGTCCAGCAGGAGATGGAAGCGAAGTGATTTCCCTGTCAATGCGAATGAGCTGTTGATTGCGCGCAGAGACCCGTGTTTTTACAGTAGTGGGTCTTTGTTTTTCAACTACGGGGAAGAAATAAATGTCAGCCTTTTCCAGCATTTTTTGCAAACAGTTCCCATCTTCATCATTTCCCAGCAGTCCTGTAAGAGTTACCTGAGCACCCAGGCTTTTGAGGTTTAAAGCTACATTTGCAGCTCCACCAGGTGCCGCCCATGTACGTTTTTCCAGCACCACAGGAACAGGTGCTTCGGGAGAAATTCTTTCTACTGTACCTTCTATATATCTATCGAGTATAAGATCACCGATCACCAGAAACGTGGCACTTTTAATTCTTTTGCTGATTACAGAGATTGTTTTCTCGTTAAGCATTGACTTTCAGGCTCCTTTCAATAAGCTGGATCAGTTCTTTTTTCCCATCGCCTGTGCGTGCTGAAAATGCAAGTACCGGTATGTCAGCAGCCTTTGAAGTAATGATTGTACGCAATTGGTTTAACTCATTGCGGTTGAGCTTGTCAATTTTGGTGAGTACCAGGGCATACGGAATTTTCATTTTTTTCAACGTGTGTACAAGCATTTCTTCTTCCTGTTCAATTCCTCTGCGGATGTCGACAAGAAGCAAAAATAAAACTATTACCCGCCTGTGCGAAAGGTAGTATTCCACAAGTCTTTTCCACCGTTCCATATCAGTGCGGGGTCCCCGAGCATATCCATATCCTGGAAGGTCTACAATGATGAACTGCTCCCTTGTGAGATAGAAATTTATGCTCCTTGTTTTCCCGGGATGCTTTCCTACACGTGCTGGCTTGGCACCCTTGAAAAGTGCATTGATAAGGGATGACTTTCCCACGTTGCTTCTTCCGGCCACCACAATTTCAGGAACGTCCTCTAAGGGTATTTGTTTGATTTCGTATGCGGTGGCAAGAACTCTCTGGAGGTGAAATGACATGACCTCTTCTCCCGCGAGATTGAAGTGTCGGACAATAGGATATAACAAGAAAATTAAAACATGGAAGGAGGCGTGTCGACACATTTTGTTTTCAAAAGGCGTTAAAATATCGCAAAATAAAACAGGTTAAAGTGTTAGCAAGAGGAGGCACCTGTGCCCAAACGAGCATATTGTCCAAGTTGTGCAGAAGAGGTTGAGGTTTTTGTTACCATTGCTGAAGGGAATGAAACGCCCCATTGCAGTCAATGTGGACTGTTGCTGGATCCCTCCAAGAGCCGGGTTCAACCAAAGCTTCAAACCGTTGTGCTTGCAGATGACTCTTCATCGCTGAGAACTGTTGTCTCAGAATTTCTCAAATCCAGAGGTATCGCTCAGGAAGTGATTACCACGGAAGATGGAAAGCAGTTTCTGGCTGTTATTACCCAGATGCTCAGGCAGAAAAAACCCGTGAGCCTTGCCATCCTGGATGTGAACATGCCTGTACTCGATGGTATCAACGCAGCCAAGACTCTTCGGGCCGTAGAGGAAGGGATGAGAGTGGCCAAGAAGATTCCCATACTCTTTTTCTCTGTGGTTAGGGCAGATGAGCACATGAAGAAATTGCTGGATTTTGTCAAACCTGCTGCCTATCTGAATAAGGGTAAAAATGCATCTCCATCAGAGCTTGCAGAGCGTCTGAGCCAGATCCTGGCACAGCTTATCAAGAAATAAAAAAGCTCGATATTTCTTTACTGCGAAATTACTGTACAACTGAAATTTTCTGTATATAAAATTTTACATTTCTCATTGAGTGTTGAAATGTGCGTGGCTGTACGAAAAAAATTTTGTTAAAATTAAAATTGACTTGAGGGGGTTGTACGTGTAAGATTGCCATATATGGTAAAATACATTATTCAGGAGGGGGCGGTGGGATTATTTGACTACCTGGAAAATGAGTATCTTGCTGTAATGGAGAATGTGCTCAATCACATTACGTACGTGTTCGAAGGCAAGGACCGCAAGCCCTGGCGTTTTGAAAACAAGCACATTGTATTTTTATTGCACGGGTATTTACAGGGCGATGCCGCTTTTCGTAATCTTGAAAGGCACCTCTACGAGCGTGGGATGAACGTCGAGTCAGAAAGTTACCCCTTCTGGAGAGACCTTCGCATTGTTGAAAAACAGCTTCTGGAAAAAGTCAAGGGAATTTACGAGAAGAGCGGTCGCAGGGTGGATCTGGTAGGTCATAGCCTTGGAGGCCTTGTATCCCGAAGCCTTGCACAGAAACATCCTGAGTATGTAAGAAAAGTGATTACCTTGGGGAGCCCTCACAAGGGCACTTACGTGGCTTACCTGGGACTTTTTACAAAAAGTGGCAGGCAGATGATTCCTGGGTCCAGCTATCTCAGAGAAATAAACTCCATGCCCCTTCCTGAAACCGTTCAGTTTTACTCGATTTACAGCCTTCGGGATATGGCGATTATTCCCCATGATTCTGCACGGCTTGAGGGAGCAATAAATATTCCCATTGAAAATTTAGGGCACATAGGGTTGATCGGCTTTCATACATATAATCTCATAGCAGATATTTTAGAAGGTAAATTTGATATGGTTCACAAGGAACGCAAGGTGGTCAGGCTTGATGAGGTGAGCAAAGCCAAAAGGCGCTGAAGTAGAAAGCGATTCAAGTTTCCACTCTTTCTTAAAAAACCGATGAATGCTTGTGATTTTGTTATCCATCTCGGTAACATAAAGGAATATTTTAAATTTCAGAATCAGGAGGTGAGGCATGCCGGATATTGAAAAAGCTGTATACATTCACGATGCAGCACATATCATGGGCAATGTCACTATTGGGGAAAACTCCAGCGTGTTCGCCTGTGCGGTACTTCGGGCGGATGTAAATCCTATTACGGTAGGAAAATTTACAAATATTCAGGAGTCGGTTACCGTTCACGTGGCTACTTCCCCGGTGAAAATCGGAGATTATGTCACTGTGGCACACAATGCGGTGGTTCATGCATGCACGATAGAGGACAGAGTGATGATCGGGATTGGTGCGGTTATTCTTGATGGTGCTGTAATTGGGGCTGGCTCGATTGTGGGGGCCGGGGCGGTGGTGAAGGAAAATACTGTTGTCCCGCCGAACTCACTGGTTGTCGGTAGTCCCGCAGTCATTAAAGAGGGTAGGGGCAATCCGGTGATGGTGACATACAACGCGCTTTATTATTACGCACTGGCACGCCGTTTCAAACAGGGGAAAACCTCATTTTCCATGGACGAAATTGTCCAGGAAGTTCAGGAACTCATGAAAGAGCATGCACCAGCATTTCAGTGAGGTGAAACCGTGAGTGCAAAGAAAACTCTGGAATACGGTGCATGGATTGATAACAGAAATATAAATGTCAGAGATTACGAGGAGAGCCGTTCGCCTTATTCCGGACAGCTGGTTGCACGTATCGGTATATCTACGGAAAGAGAAATGGAAAAAGCAATACAGTCTGCGGTTCGTGCTTTCCCTGTGCTGAAGGCCATGCCTTCTTATCAGCGCTATGAAATACTCATGAATGTAAGCAGGTTTATAAAAGAGAATGCAAAAGAATTAACCCGTCTGATAGCTCTGGATGCAGGAAAGCCCATTCAGTTCGCCGAGGGAGAGGTGGCTCGAGCTGCTATTACCTTTGCACTTTCTGCAGAAGAGGTGCGGCGGGAGGTAGGCGCTGTGCTTCCCATTGATATTCAGCCCCGTGTCGAAGGGTATTCCTGTGTTTACATCCGGGTGCCTCGAGGACCTGTAGGTGCCATAAGCCCGTTTAATTTTCCTCTCAACCTGGTAGCACACAAGTTAGGCCCGGCTTTTGCCGCAGGGTGTCCAGTGGTGCTTAAAGCGCCGCCTCAGTGTCCTGCTACACCCTTCGTGCTTGCAGAAATATTCAAAGAGGCAGGTGCTCCACCAGGAGCTTTTAATGTTTTGCACTGCGAGCCTTCTGTAGCAGAAAAACTCGCTACAGGTGAAAGGTTAAAAGTGTTTTCCTTTACCGGAAGTTCAGCTGTCGGATGGATGTTGAAATCTAAAGCGAGGAAAAAGAAAGTGCTTCTGGAACTGGGAGGAAATGCAGCCGCTGTGGTCCACAAAGATGTGAAAGAATCTATTGATTGGATTGCTTCCCGCCTTGCTTTTGGTTCCTTTGCCTATGCAGGACAGGTGTGCATTTCTGTCCAGAGAATTTATGTACAGAAAGACATTTTTAAAATGTTTGAGAAAACATTTGTTGAAAAGGTCAAGGCTCTTCCTTATGGCAATCCATTGCGTAGAGAAACTGTTGTGGGACCACTTATTGATGCCGTCGCAGCCGACCGTGTGGAAGAGTGGGTAAACGAAGCATTGAGTAACGGTGCGAAAGCGGTTATTAAGGGGACTCGCGAAGGGAATGTTGTGAGTCCCTGGGTGTTGAAGGATGTGGACCCCGGTATGAAAATTTCATGTGAAGAGGTTTTTGGACCGGTTGCAGTACTTTACTCATATGATGAGTTTGAAGAAGCGATAGATGAAGTGAACAATTCTGTCTACGGACTTCAGGCAGGAATTTTCACCAGAGACGTCTTTCTTGTCAGATATGCCCTCGAGAATATAGAGGCGGGCGGGATTGTCGTGAATGATTTTCCTACTCTCCGCGTGGATAACTATCCTTATGGTGGAATGAAAGATTCAGGTTTTGGAAGAGAGGGTGTGCACTTTGCATACGAGGAAATGACTGAATTGAAGGCTTTTGTTTTTAACTGGAACATGAAGTAACGCTTTGCAGGTGCTTTAATTATACCCTCACGTAAAAAGTGGAGGGAAATCCCAAATTTCCCAGGATAGATATGTATCTTTTTAAAACCAATTTTTTTTGAATTGACATTCAGCATTTTCTCAAGTAATCACTAAAGCGTGGGATTTGGCTGGATAATTCTGGCAGCAGTAGTGGGGCTCCAGGCGCATGTAAACCTGGAAATGGATATTCACGCGTTGTACACCCTTTCAAGTGGAGAAATTATTGTTGGAGGTAAAGAGGGGCGCATTTGTTATTTGAAGAACATCCTTACCTCAAAAAATCCGGAAAAGAGGTGTGTTATCGCTGGAGATCAGCTTATTACTTCTCTGAGTTTTCACGACGCCAGGGGTGTGGCTGTAGGAGAGGGGGGTACGATTTTTGTTTCAAGTGATAAGGGATTTACATGGCATAACGTTCGGTCCCCTGTGTTTTATCACCTGCTGGACGTGGAGTTTGCAGATGAAAACAGAGTTTTCGCAGTGGGAGACTGGGGTACAATCATCGTTTCAGATGATGGTGGCCACACATGGAAGGACATGTCACTTGAGAAAGAGTATTCTCAGGATATATGGACGCTTCCTGTGCTTTCGAGATTATTAATGGACCCGGATACAGGAAAAGTTTACCAGAAAGGAGAGGAACTCCCCCGGGACGTGCTTTCCCGGCTTACAAAAAAGGTGTGAAAATTTTTATCCGTAACGACGTGATTCTCAATGACGTGTATTTTCGCAGTCCTCAGATTGGATACGTAGCAGGTGAAAGGGGAAATATTTTTTACACCGATAATGGGGGCAAGAGTTTTATGCGAATAAATTTGCTCACGTTACCAGGAGATGAAAATGAATGGATGGACGAAAGTGAACTTCCGTCGTTGTTTTTTATTGTTGCTTCGGGAAACATTGCTTTTACGGGCGGAGGCAACGGCTACCTATTCAGGCTTAAACTCAATAAGAGTGGTAGACCCTTATCCTGGCAAAGAGTGAAATTCCCATGGGTTATGGAGGAAACCTTGTTTTCTGCAGATATGAAAGGTGACACTGTTTGCATTGCAGGTGCGTATGGCACCATGCTTTACTCATTCGACACAGGAGTGACGTTTCACCGTGTGGAAAGTGAGGAATTCGCTGTACGCTGGTTTCGCAGAGCAGCTGCACTGCGGGAAGGCATATGCCTGTTCGCCGGAGAAAAAGGAGCTGGAGTGATTGTAAGCGAATGAGTCGTAAATACCTCAAGTTTATTTTGAAGTACCGCTTTATCGCAGGAGCGTTTGTGCTCATCGGTACAGTGTTCTTTTTTTACGAATTGATGAACGTAAGAGTTCACACAAACTTTTTTGAACTGTATCCCCCCAGACATCCTTTTATAAAAGTATACCGTGAATTCAGAAAGCTCTTCGGCACTGCCAATCTTCTCATGGTGGTTATGGAAAGTACCGAGAAGGATATATATTCCGTGGAATTTATCAACCGCGTGGATGCTGTTACCCGGTTCCTGATGGACACCAAGGGTGTTAATCCATTCCAGGTTCTCTCACTCACTCATCCTTCCGTGAGAGGATTCAGAGCAAGAGGATTTTCCATTGCCTCTGTACCTATTGTGGAGTCATTACCCAAGAGCCAATCCGACCTCATAGAAATCAAGCACAATGTGGAAGGTAACCCGGGTATCAAGGGTTTTATTGTCTCACACGACAGCAAAATGGCCCTTGTGGTGGTGGGTTTGTGGGAGGAAGAACTGAATTTTCATTACCTCGATAAGAGGCTCCGTGAACTTCGGGAGAAGTTCTCAGACAGTCACGTGAAAATTCACATAACCGGTTATCCTGCACTTTACACATGGATCCACAGGTACATGCCCGACGTGTACAAAGTTTTTGCCTTTACAGCGCTGGCTCTTCTTGTGCTTTTATTTTTCTTTTTTGGTGATAGCCGCGGAGTTGTTATCCCCTTTTCAGCGGGGTTAATTTCAGCTATCTGGGGTCTGGGGATGGCAGGTGTGGTGGGTTTTGCGGTTGATCCTCTTTTGCTGGTGGTTCCGCTTCTTCTCTCAGCAAGAGCCCTCAGTCATTCTGTTCAGATTATGGAACGGTACTATGAGGAATATAACCTTTACGAAAACAAAATCTCTGCCATAGAAGGTTCATTTACGCCTCTTATCAAACCGGCTGTGCTTTCGGTTCTTACAGACGGTATCGGAATACTTACCATTGCTGTTTCCGGCATTCCTCTGATGTGGAAACTCGCTATTTATTCGAGTTTCTGGATTATCAGTATCCTTGTCGGCGTTCTTACTCTTTCACCCGTGCTTCTCTCCTTTTTTCCACCCCCGCGCAGAGAGGCATTTTTTGTCTCCCGGGGCATTTACGATAAAGTGCTCCAGTGGCATGTGGGTGTCATCAAAAACGAGAGAAGAGTGAAGTATCTGTTCGTCCTTTTTATCATTCTTGTGGTAGCCGGTGGATTCGTAGGAATGAAATTGAAAGTTGGGAATGTGACACCGGGCAGTGCCATCCTTTTCGAAGACCATCCTTACAACGTGGCCATGCGCAAAATAAACAAGGGTTTCGTTGGGGCGAATCGTTTTGTGGTGATTGCGGAAGGTGATGCTCCCGGTGCAGTGAAACGGATTGATAACCTCAAACGCATTGACACCTTTGCAAGAGAGCTTAAAAAACGAACTGATGCAACTACCACCCTCACATTAACTCAAGCTGTAAAGCGCCTGTACATGCTTTTTCGTGAAGGTGACCCGAACTGGGAGGTGCTCCCTTACAACGAAAGAGATGTCGGAGCTATAGCCATTACCCTCACACAGGGTAGAGAACTTCAGCGGATGTTTGATAATCAAATGCAGGATGCAACGATAACCCTTTTCTACAGTGACTTTTCAGGTGATCTCATACGAAAAATTGTAAAGGAAGCCCGATCGCTTTCAGCGAAAATGAGTGATGATCAATTAAAATTTCGGCTTGCAGGAGGGTTGCTGGGTGTTCTTGCTGCAGTTAATGAAGAAGTGGAAAGATCTTACTGGCTGATACTTTTTACCGTACTTTCCACTACATTCGTATTGGTAGCCCTCTTTTTCCGGTCCTTGAAAGTGCCTCTCATTCTTGTTCCTCCCCTGCTTCTCGCCCAGTTTCTTTCCGAAGCATACATGTACCTTGCCGGGATTGATATGAACATCAATTCTCTTCCTGTTGCAGCAGTTGGAATCGGCATAGGAATAGATTATGGTATATATGTGTTTTCACGTTTAAACGAGGAATTGAACACGGGCAAACCGTTTCTGGCAGCTTTTGAGAAAACTCTCATGACCACAGGCAAAGCTGTTCTTTTTACGGCCAGCACACTGGTGGTTGGTGTGATTTTCTGGATATTCACACCGCTGAAGTTCACATCAGAGATGGCTGTGCTTCTTGCTCTTCTCATGTTCCTCAATTACGAGGGAGCAGTTATTTTTGTGCCCGTGCTTGCAAAGGTGATTTTAAGAATTAAGGACCAGGAGGTGAAGCCATGAAAAGCAAGTGGCTGTGGACGGTTACAATAGTTGGACTGTTTATGATGGGAGTTCCCAGGGCCCAAGGCGTGGTTTTTCTGGACGAGGATAAGGGCATCATGTTCACCATGAAAACCTATACTCAGGTAAGACTGCTCACACAGCAACCGGAGGGTTTTCGAGCCGGGTACAACATCGTTGACTTTACCCAGGGAGGTGCCGTTGTTCATGTGAATACCTATGGTATTGGCGCCTGGAGCCTTTTACAGCACAGGACGTACTTGGAACCACAGCTTAACATGGACCTTTCCAGGCGAGAGCGCATCACTCCAGCGCTTGAGTTTCTCAAGGAAAAGCTCACGCTGGACCACATCAAATTTTTCATGGGAGTGCGTGTTGAGTATGACGGTATTTATGATTACGGTCCAGATCTCTACCGGACTCGT
>JAJRZV010000012.1 GCA_024275095.1 bacterium
GACGTAGAAGGAATCGAAGTGATGAGAGAAACCCTCAACATCACAACCCCCATAGCACTCGCCGGGGTTGTCATCTTGTTTATCCTGGCTTTTAGGGGTCTCCTGCTTCCACTACTTTCCGGCATTGCACTTGCTCTTGGAATCGTATGGATACTTGGAATAACACAGGTTCTCTACGGTTCGCTCAATATGGTCAACAGCATGATAGGTGCCATGCTTGTAGGGCTCGGCATTGACTTCGGCATTCATTCACTCAACCGCTACCGTGAGGAAAGGAGTAAAGGTTCCTCTCCGGAATATTCACTTGTGACCGTATTCAAGGGCGTGGGGCCCAGCGCACTGACAGGAGCACTGACAACGTCGCTTTTCTTTTTTGCAATATGCCTCATGAGCGGGCGAGCAATTCAACAGCTCGGTGTGGTCTCAGGAATCGGCGTGCTCGTATTTTTTGTGCTCTTGTTTATCGTGTATCCATGTACGGTTTTACTGATTGACAGAAAAAAATCCACAGTTGCACCACCTCCATCCTCAGAGCTCAAGAGCCTGGGAACACTCGGACGTTTTGTGGGCGTACACCCGAAAACTGTACTGGTTGCTGGAATAATACTCACAGCTGTAAGCGTGTGGTTCATTCGATACACTCACATCAATTACAATGTATTCGAAGCCTTCTCTCGGGGCCTGAACTCATGGGACGCCGGTAAAAAAGTAGAAAAGTATTTTGGGCTTCCACCGGCGTCCCTGCTCGTTGTTGCTCCTGATCTACCCACAGCACGAAAATGGGAAAGAAACCTTAAACAAGAGCCAATGGTCAAAACCGTCCATTCCATCGCAGATTTAATTCCAGAAAACCAGGAAGAAAAACTGGAAATAATACGTAACATGCGAGCCATACTGTCCCAGATGAAACCCCGGACAGCCTCTGTTAATACTTCTCTCGAAGAATGGGAAAAAGAACTTAAACGCTTTCAACACACCTTGATAACCATGAAAAATTGGGCCATTACAGGAAGTATTATTGCTGCAGATAAAAGTCTCAGAAAAAGTCTTGAAAGGGCAAAGGCACTTTTCGGCGAAGCAGAAATACGCACTTCAAAACTGATCCCACACATGACACCGTCACTAAACAAGCTCCAGCAACGGTGCACCGGACTGTTTCTCGAACTGTGGAAAGAATTCCGGCAAATGTTAACAACCGACATGATTACCCTTGACAACCTTCCTTACGAACTGAAAAAAGGTCTTATCTCTGCCAGAGGCCGCTTCCTTATACGCATCTATCCCAAATCGGAAACATTCTACGAGAGAGAAAAACTGTGGACATTTATTAATGAAGTGAAAAAAAACACATCGGGAGCAGTCAGTGGAGAAGTCGTGTTATTTGCAGAGCTCATGGAAGCAATGCTCGGTAATCTCGGCTACGCCATCATCGCCGGGCTGCTGGCAATGGCGGTTGTGCTTTACATAAAATTTCGCCGTTTTCTTTACGTGGCAATGGCACTCATTCCACCTCTTTTCGGATGGCTATGGACACTGGGCTTCATGGGAGCCATAGGACTCGAGTGGGACGTAATGAACATTATAGCCATTGTCATTATCATGGGTATAGGCGTGGATGATGGGGTTCACATACTCCACAGATTTCTCGAAGAACGTGAAAAAGGATTCACCCAAAAAGATGCTGTGGAAAGTGCCCTTCGCTTTACAGGCAGAGCTGTGTTGTTCACCTCTCTCACAACCGCATGGGGATTTGGATCGCTTGGGCTTGGAAAATTCGTGGCTTTTAAAAACCTCAGCGTTATTATCATCGTCGGGCTTGCCTCCTTTCTCATGGTCTCAATAACAATTCTGCCGGCGATTGCTGTAATGATAAAAAATACAACAGGTACAGAACAACCCTGCTTAACGCGACACTGACGATATAAGGCTATGAGCCCATTATTACCAGGACTTTTAAACTTTCAGGATCCGTTGCACACTCGAAAGCCCGGGTTATGTTTGTAATTGGAAACCTGTGAGATATAAGCGATGTCACGTTGATCTTTCCAGAAGCCAGTGCCTCAATCGCAACGTGAAACGGGCCGCACCGCGAGCCCACAACCGTCACCTCATCTATCACCAGGGGTGACAAATTTATCTTCCTGCTTTCGGCCACGGTCGTTTTCAACACCACAACTCCACGCGGCTTCACCACTTCAAGAGCCAGTCCAAATCCGTCGGCTCTACCCGTGGCCTCAACCACCAGGTCATAGATTTTTTCTCCTTTAAAATCGCTGAGTGAACAAGGAGGCACCCCCAGGCTCTCTGCAACTTTCATTTTTCCCGGGTGTTTACCCACAAGAAGCACATCTTCACAATAGAGTTTCAAAACCATGGCGCAAAGGATGCCCAGTTTCCCATCCCCGAGCACAACAATTTTCCAGTCTCGTTTAACCTTCACCTGCTCCACAATTTCAAAAGCAGCAGCAAGCGGTTCTGTAAAAACAGCCTCTTCGTTTGCGAGATGAGCCGGCACCTCGTGAAGATTTGTCACTGGCACCGCAACGTATTCCGCGAAGGCTCCATCCCTACCGTGGATTCCGAGCACTTTTCTGGAAGGGCAGTGAGTTTTTAACCCCTTCGAGCAATACTCACACACGCCGCATGCACAATTAATTTCTCCCACCACCCTTTTTCCTACCCATTCCTCCCATTCCCCGTTCACTTCTTCCACAATGCCCACAAATTCATGACCAGGCACACCGGAAAAACTCATGTATCCCCTGAGAATTTCCAGGTCGGTCCTGCAAATACCCGCAACAAGGACCTTCACCAGTGCCTCACCCCTGTCCGGAACCGGTACCGGGTAATCATCCACCAATCTCAACCTGCCATCAAAAACCACTGCTTTCATGCGCGGCCTCACCAGGTAAAATCCGCAAGTCGCCCAACCATGCCAGAAACCACATCCGTACAAAACCTGAACTTTTACTTTAAACGAACACCACCTTCAACCCAACCATTTCTGTTTTCTGCATGTGAGCTTGGCTTAATCCCCATGTTTTGGACATGATTTAATGAATTAAAAATTCTCACTTCCTTTCCGGAGTTCTTCGTATTCTTTTCACCCCTTTTCCCCTGCGGAGAGTTTTTTAATCTTATCAAAGTGTCCAAATTTTTAGGGGGTTAAAACAACCCCTTCGAGCCCATCGGTTACAAAAAGATGAACTTGTTTAACTTCCCTTTCCTTCAGCTCCCCAAGTATCTCATCCCATATCTCAGCACTTTCTCCCTCACTTCCGCCAAGCCACCACCCCAGTACCTCTCTCCTTCCGTCTTCTCTTACACCTAAAGCCACATATATGGGCTCCTTTGATATTTTTCCCCTCCTGAGCGAAAAATACGTGGCATCCAGAAATATCACTGCGTATCTCTCCTCAAGAGGTCTCTTCCTCCATTTCTCCACCCCTTCCGAGCCCACCTCTGCCATCCTGCTTATGGTTGATGCTGATAGTTTCGCCCCGTATAATATCTCAAGCACCTGAGCCAGTTTCCGTTGAGATATCCCCGCTATGAACAGCGCTCTTATCACTTCCTCTACGTCTGCCGTGTATTTCTTCCTGTATGGCAAAAGCACACTCCGGAAGTTCCCATCCCTTGTCCCCGGTACCCTCAAGTTTTCTATCCCCAAAAGCCCCGTAATCAGTTCCCTCGTGTAATATCCATTCCCCTTAGTTTCCGGGTGAGCCCTCAAATATTCTTCCCTCTCCTCCAGCATCATCTCCTCAAGAGCCTTCTTTACCATCTCCTTCGGAGTTATATAATTTCTTTACCATTTAATTCTCTCCTCATCTTTCCATTCCCGGGTTCTGTTTTTTTCTCTCGCCCGGGAGGTTATTTTATTTTCTATATAGGGACTTTCCGTCAATATATTACTTACACCCTTTACCTTTATGGTTTCTTCGCAGACACAATTAATAATACACAACC
>JAJRZV010000120.1 GCA_024275095.1 bacterium
TTTATTATTGGACGATTGAACTTTATCTCTGCATTTCTCTTCGCCATACTGCTGGGGCTGGGGGTGGATTTCGGGATCCACATCTTCTCAAGGTACTTAGAGGAAAGGCACAGGGGCATACAGGAAGGACTTGTCGAAGCGCTCTACAGAACTTTACCCTCGTGTCTCGCTGCTGCATTTACAACCGCAGCGGCCATGTATGTTCTGGTGCTTTTTCGGTTCAAAGGTTTTTCAGAATTCGGCATCATTGCGGGCACAGGAGTACTTATCAGTTATTTCTGGTACATATTCTTCTTGCCACCTCTTATTGCCGTTCTGGAAAAGTTAGGGTTCGTAAAAGACAAGCGGGCCAGCATTTCTTACACAATCGGCAAGTGGATCGCCGGCAAAGAAAGATTGATTACTGTTGCAGGAGCATTACTCCTTCTTACATCCGTCTCGTTCCTACCGCGTCTGCACCTGGAAACGGACTTTTCATCGCTCAGAGCAAACCTCCCTTCCACGACCCTGATAAAGAAGAAAATAGGACGCGTTTTTTCACTCTCAGCCTCACCCGCCATTGTGTTGACATCTTCGTTAAAAGAAATGAGAGATGTAGAGAAAGCAATTCATTTAAAAATGAAAAATGACCGCACACCCACCATCGACGGATTTCTCTCACTGGCCACGTTGCTGCCCGAGAACCAGGAAGAAAAACTCCGTATTATTCGGAAAATGGATTCGCTTTTCAGCACTGAAATCATCAACGAACTCTCCGGCAAAAACCGGGACGATGCGCTCCGATTGAAGAAACTTCTTTCGGTACGCAAGCCTGTAACCATAAACGACATCCCTCAAACCATTCTGCAACGGTTCACCGACCGTGACGGAAACGTGGGCACCGTTGGGTACATATATCCTTCCGTGCCTCTTGTTCGTCACGACAAGGCATTACAATTCAAAGAAGACGTGCTCGACATACATGCACCTTCGGGTAAAACTTACCACGCAGCCAACGACAACATCGTTCTGGCTGACCTTTACAGGCTGGTAATCCTTGAAGGTCGCTATACCTCCATAATAGTACTTCTGGCCATTTTCTTTATCACCGTCATCACCTTCAAGAGTCTAAAAACAGCGGTCCTGGTCAACCTTCCTCTATGGGCAGGACTTGCCGGGGCACTTGGAATTCACACGGCCCTCGGGGGAAAACTTAATCTCTTCAACCTTATCGTGATCCCCGTACTTCTGGGAATAGGTATTGATAATTCCATTCACCTGACCAAACGAATCCTAAACACCGGTGACCTTGCAAAGGCGCTATCGACCACAGGAGCCGCTTCGTTTTATACCACCGTAACCACGGCTGTGGGATTCGGCAGTCTTGCCACTGCTTACCACCAGGCCCTTAAATCCATCGGCGTTCTGGCTCTTGAAGGGCTCTTTGTGATGCTACTGTTTACACTTATTATCTTCCCACCCTTTACGTACCGCCTTTTAAAAAACAAGATGGATTGAATCCATGGCAATTCTCGCTATCGAAGCAAGGCGCCTCGGAAGTGAACAAACAGGCATAGGGCATTATCTCCGGTGGTGCCTCAGTGACCTGCTTGCGCATACACCACCTGGAGATAGGGTGGTGCTTTACGCGTTCAGGAAAGTGAAGTTCTCTACTCCAAATCACGCAATTATGCGCACAGGCAGATTTACATTTTTACCAAATACTGTATGGATTCATACAGAGATTCCTTTATGGTCGCGCCTTGACAGGATTGATTCACTCTGGTGCCCTGCCCAAATCGCGCCCTTTTTTATGCCCGAGCGTGTAAAGATCATTCTTACAGTCCACGACCTCATCCCCATAATCGCACCACATCTCTCGTCGCGTTTATACCGGTGGTATATGGGTCACCTGATCCCTTCCTCGGTGCGCAAAGCACAACACGTCTTCACCATAAGCCACGCTTCCAAAAGGGATCTTGTCGAACACATGGGGGTAAAAGAAGAAAACATCACGGTCGTGTATCCTCCAATACCCCCTCATTTCAAGCCGCATAACATGGAGGAAAGTCGGCATTATGTAAAACGAAAATTGGGAGTTTCTAAGCCTTTTTTCCTGTTTGTCGGCAGGTTCGAACCGCGCAAGAACCTGACAGGTATCATTGAGGCAATGAAGCTCATACGAGACCGCAGAGGCGAACTCCCGTTTTCACTCATAGCAGTAGGGAATAAGGGCTGGCGTACTGAAGAAATTTTAAAAGAAGCAAACGTTCTTGGAAATGACTTCATCCCCGCCTTCAACGTGAAAAGTGAACTGCTGCTCGCACTGTACTCCTCGTGTGTCGCGTTAGTACTTCCTTCATTTTACGAGGGTTTCGGATTGCCTCTCGCTGAAGCAATGGCCTGTGGCTCACCGGTAATCACGTCCAACATTAGTGCCTGCCCGGAGGTGGCAGGAGAAGCAGGGATCATTATCAACCCCCGAGAGCCCGAAGAAATAGCAGGTGCAATGGAAACGCTGATTGATAACAAACACCTGCGTGATTCCCTTGCATCCAAAGCTCTCCACCGCATTGCTGAAATCAGGCAGTCCGCCAAGGGCTTTGGGAGGCGACTCTGGGAGGTGGTACATGAAAAAGCCTGAGAACTCATCCGTCCAAAAAAACAAAAAAGCTCTCATTAAACACGAAAGCATCGAACACTACCTGACTGACAAGTACATGAGTCCCCAGCGGTTTCAGGTGTATTGGGAACAGATCAAACTTATCCACTCGCTCAAACCTTCTCGTGTGCTTGAAATTGGTATAGGCAACAGCTTTGTGTTCGAATTTCTGAGGCAAGGCGGCATCCAGTGCACGGGAATAGATATTGACATCCGGACAAAGCCCCCTGTAGTAGGAGATGTTCTGCACCTGCCCTTTAAAAACGAATCATTTGATGTGGTGGCGTGTTTCGAGGTGCTCGAACACATTCCGTTTGAGCATTTTTCCGCTGCACTACGAGAATTAAGACGGGTATCACAGAAAACCGTGCTCATTTCCATACCACACCATATCATCTGTCACATTCGATGGTTTCAGTTCACGCGGTGGTTTTCCCTTGGCGTGTGTCTGTCCGTTCCCAAACTCCGCAATGTAAAATACGACGAGAAGTCACCTCACTTCTGGGAAATCGGTAAATATTCTGTACCTTTAAAATTGGTCCTTAAATCAATGCACTCGTCAGGATTCAAAATCATTCGTCATTACATTCTCAAATTCTGGCCTTACCATCGTTTTTTCATCCTGGGAAAAACACCCGATATTCAGGAACATTAGAAACCTCCTCTTACCTCTCTAAACACATTCAAAAGATGGTCAACGTGTCTGTCCCAGGTAAACTTCTCACACGTGACCTCTCTACCGCGAAAAGCCATTGCAGCTGCTTTATCTCTGTCACTCAAAATTTCTTCAATAACCCGTGCAATACTTTCTGCATTTCCAGGAGGCACCATTCTCAGGTGTACCCCATCGCTGTAAAGTTCACGAATGTTCGGAGAATCCGTGGTTATCACCGCCTTTCCCATTCCCAGATACTCAAAAACCTTGAGCGGGTCAAAGAGGAGCCTGCCTGTCTTTTTCATTTCAGGATGGCCTGAAGGGTCATACACGGCGAAGCAGATATCACAGGCTGCAATATACTCCGGGACCCTCTCGTAAGGCACACGGCCGGTGAACACAAAAGAATCCTCCAGGCCCCGGTGTCTTACTTCCTCTTCCAGTTTTTTCCTGACCTTTCCATCTCCAACCAGCAAAAACTTTACATCGTGACGTTTCAAGATTTCTGCCACATCGGGCAGTACCTCAAGCCCGTGCCATGGATAAAAACCTCCTGCGTATCCCACGATGTAATGCCCTTCCAGTTTGTATGCCTTCAGGATGTGATCACCTTTTACTTCGGGATGAAAACGTGCGGGATTGAATCCCCAGAACACACGTTCTGTTTTATATTGGTAACGTGACGGAATCAATTCCGGCCTTGTGGTCACAATTTTATCAGCCAGCTGCAGAGAGAGTGGGTGCATGTCCTGATCAAGGACCATCGTGACCAGAGGTTTTCTCAACACCGTTTTAAGCATGGCCCCGAGACCGTAAGCTGAGAACCTCTCATATATAACGTCCGGCCCAAAACGCTTTGCCGCTCTTATTACAAGCGGCAAATAAAAAGCGGGTAACACCCACTTGACCACAGGGGGAGAGCCGATACCAACAGGAACAACACCCTTACCAGCAGAACCCCTCCGGGCAATAAGCATCACGTCTTCGCACTTTTTCCTTAAATGCGAAAACACCTCCAGCACGTGAGTACTTCCCCCGTGAGTTCCCGGGACACGAATGTTCGGGGCGAGGAAAAGAACCTTCACCAGTCCTCCTCGTGTCTCAAAGTCCATCTGTAAATGAGGAAAAAGTAAATTCCTATAAATGGTACAAGAAAAACGATCAATTCCACTACGTAGTTTAATTCAATCGGTAAAAGAGAGATACTCCATTCAATCACCAGCGCCAGTACAGCCGCCAGCACAAGTGTAACCCACTGAACTTTTATGAACGGCCACACTCGAAAGCGTTTTCGGAGATAATATACCAGGGGAATCTTGGAAAGTGCTGTCCCCGCGGAAGTAGAAAGCGCTGCCCCCATAATTCCCCAGGCAGGAATAAACAAAAAACCACATATACTTCTCACCACAAGGTCAAACGTTGCTGCACCGAGGGAATAGGCTGGTTTTCCAACAATCGCTGTAACCTGAAACGCCTGGCCGAGCGAATTACTGATAAAATGAGCGATCGAAAGCACCACCAGGGCTCCGTAAGCCCCACCGTAGGCGCTGCCAAAAAGAAAGAGCACATTCTTTCCGTAGATTAAAAAAGTCAAAAGCACCGGAGTACTGAAGAGAAAAATGAGAAACGAAGAATGACGGTAACTCTTGCCAAGTTTTTCGAATTCTCCATTGTAGTGAAGTTCTGAAATTACAGGCGAAAGAATGGGATTGAAAGCTGTTCGTATTTTGCCAAACATATAAGCGATCTCCACAGCGAGTGCATAAACACCCACTTCTTTTGCTTTGAGAAAATATCCAGCGATAAGAAGATCTATTTTTCTCAGTCCACCCGCCAATACATTCATCCCTCCCAGGTAAAGAGAATAACGAACCACCCTCGTGTCAAAAGAAAGAGCTTCAAACAATGCTCCCCACGATACGGGAAATTTCGTTGTGAAAAAGTAGGTGGCGAGAACAAGGCTCACGGCAGATGCCGCAGGATAAGCGATAAAAGGACCAATCTTATGCGTAAGCGGAATAAAATAAAAAATCACCAGAAAAAGAACCATGTTGATAGGTTCCAGAAAATCCAGAGTGAGCACATGGTATTCCATTCTTTTTAACGCCCGGGTATGAGCAAGAAGAATTCTGGAAAGGCTGACCGTAGCCACAAGGGGGAGCATCAGCGGCAATGCTGGCCAGATGTTTCCCGAACGAAAGTAATGCTTCTGTATCAGCGGCGCAAGAGCATACATGCCAATGACAAATCCGACCGAAGTGATGAACACAAATCCAACAACAGTCCTGATGGTCGTGTGCAATTTTTCCCTGTCGCGAATGCGTCCCGGTACATATTTAAAACACGCGTCTTCCATTCCAAAAAGTGCCAGCGATTGCAAGAACTCAACAATCGCCAGCGACACAGAAAAAGCAGCAAACACTTCCACGCTGTAAAATTTCGTCATCAGGAAAATAAACGCTGGCCTGAGTATGCGGGATATATTCCCTGAAATGTTAATGAGAAAACCTTTTAGAAGCACCTGACGTTCGCCACTACCTGACACCTGCAACCTCTTTCTGCCGTGTTGACGCAATTATAAGAGAAAACGGCAGACAACGAACACTTAATAGTCACTTGACAGGCTGGAAATTTATCCTGAATTTGAGATTAAATTTAAAATCCTGCTTCATTAAGTTTTTTGTTTTATTTTCCAAAAGATGTCCGAGAGGACAAGGTGGGAGCACCCTTATAAAAAGGATCGATCAAGCGGGGGGATCGGTCCTGTGGCGGGTGCTCCCAAATAACACTTTCGTTCTATCGCAACTTTTTATCAACACAAAACCGTTAATCTTCTTGCCAAAATGAATGAGGGTTGGTAAATGTTGGCCATAATGGCAATATTTTGTGAATGCAATTCATTTTTATTCGCACAACTGTATTAAAAATCGCTGGAACCCTGGTGAAAACCCGGTGAATGCACATAATCTCAAAGAAACAAAAAAACAGATATGTTAAACTTCATACCGTGCTGGGAAGATACATCAATGTCCGTCAAACATTAATCTTTTTGGGCCTTTTTCTCCCGGTAAACATCCTCCTTTCCATTGTCCAGGCATCCAAAATCTCGGGTGATTTGTATCTTGAAAACATTCCCTGGAGCACCTTTTTCACACTTGCCGGGAATGCATTCTTTATATCCGCTCGCTTCTCATTACCTCTCACAGCCTTTCTCGCAGCTTTCATAACAGCAGGCTTGATGGCCGAAAACCGTGAAATCCAGGCCCTGCTTTCCCTCGGTGTATCCAAGAAAAGGTTTATGGCCTGGTTTCTGTTTTTCCCTGCTGTTGCTTCCGTTACGGGAATAATCAACGATTTCTACATAGCCCCCAAACAATTCACCGCTCTCAAGTACAAGCTGGCAGATATGGTTGCCGTTAACATCGAGGACATTTTGAAAAACGCTGGTAATTTCCAGGTAGGGCCTTCTATTCTGCTGGCTTACGAACAAAACTCTAACAATTTTCTCCTTGCGCTTTCAGAAAAAGGTACATGGGCGGTACTCGCAGGTCGTAAAATCCATGCTCAGTTTCGCAAAGACGAATTTAGCGTCCAAATGGAAAACGTAAATGGTTACTTTGTATCCCGAAAAAGTCCCAACGAGATTTTTCGCATTAAATCTGACTCATATTCAGTAAAAATTAACGCCAAAAGAGCTTTTCCTCGAGTATTTGAACTTTATCTGAACGAAATTACTTTAAAAGGATTACTCAAAAAACACCGAACCAAAACACCGCCTTATATTCCGACTGAATTCTGGAAAAGGTGTGCGATGTCCATCATGCCCTTTCTTTTCGCTTTGCCGGCTCTGTGGTGCGCCGTCTTTTTTGGGGAAAGCTGGAAGGAAAA
>JAJRZV010000013.1 GCA_024275095.1 bacterium
CGCTACCGCTCATGCCACAGGTCCCGGCTTCGCCCACCTGTTCCTGGAACCTGTCAAAATAGCTCAAAAAGGCTTTGTTTTGCCAGCGATAATATTCGAGGAACCGATTGAATATCATTTTTTTCAGGTCGCTGAATGTGTTCTGTTCCCGGGGTCTGGTCTCAACATTGGACATTCGGGGGTTGTGCTAAGGTTTTGCGGGCGGTGCGGCGGGGTTTGGTGTTGCGGGTTTGGGTCTCAAGAGGGAAGAGTTGGTGAGAAAAGGCGGGTGGACGGGGATTGCTTCGTCGCTCTCGCGCAACAGGCGCGATCGCTTCTTGCAGTGAGTGGTGGGCGGGAAATGGCGCGCACGGCACGCGTGATTGGTGCGTGCCGAAAATCAGGGCTCGGGCGGGTGGAAAACATAATTCTCGGCGCACAGCAGGAGGGTGCGCCGAGAAAGAATCAGGGATAGGGCGGGCGGGTAATGTAAGTAGTGTTTAATGCAATTTCTGGATAAGGTCTTTCAGCACATAGTATGCCTTTTTGGGTGTGCCCTGTGCATCTACCAGGCCCCAGAAGTTTTCCACGCGCTTGATCCCGGTAAATGGAAGTTCAGGATCGCGAAGCTTGAGGTAGATATAGCCGACACTTCCTGCCTGGTATGCGGAAAGGAAGCTCTGACGTACATACTCAGCCTGGAGGTCTTCTGAGTAGCCTTCGGTTGTGGGACCGGAAGGATAACCAGTTTCCAGCACCATTACGGGCTTGCCTGTTGCCCGGCCTGCAATGGTTATCCATTCGCCCATGGCGTTCCCCAGCACAGGTTCTGGAAAGAGGTAATTGGGGTAAGCGCCAAGGCCGATAAGGTCGAAGGCGGAATGGTAGATGTTCACGTGATACATGAGGTCAGGATCGTGGACGTTGAAATTCATCGATACGGCAGCACCGGGATGTGCCCGGTGAATGGCATCCGAAACGCTTGAAAGGAGTCGCACGATAAACTCTTCATCGCACCATGCTCTGCCCACACGCCACTGAGCTACAGTTGTGTGAGTGCATGCCCAGTTGAGCTCGTTTTCCACGTTGAAAAGAAAAACCCGTTCTCTGTAACGGCTGGCAAGGGCAAAGGCGTAACGCGAGGCAGCGTCAATATAGGCATCTTCACCAACCCCCAGGTAGGTGGTACATCCTGATTCATTGCACAGGGTTTCACGGAAGTTTTCGTCTTCAGGTGCTGCCCTGCCGCAGATGCTGCCACGGCACACCCCCGGCGCAGTGGTCGCGTCAATGATGAGAGGTACCGCACACAATCCAGCATTCGTGAAGTTCTGAATAACACTGTCGGCGGCGTTCCAGTCCTGGGTGATTCCTCCTGAGAACCGGGGTTCTGATGCATTCCACGGCAGCCAGAACTTTACGCATTTCACGCCGAGTTCCGTTGCAAGGGGTACGATGTCTTCTATCTGGCGGTCCTGAAGGTACGGCTCCACCACCACACCGCTCATAAAGTCGTTTAAAGAAGTTGTAAAGGTGATGACTCCGTCGGGACTTTCGGCTTCAATGAGCGGTGCGTGCCATGGCATAAGCACGAGGGGGCAATAATATGTTGTGCCTTTTGTGTTTGAACGTTTTTGCTCACAGGCTGTTTTTTGGCCTTCTGGAGAAACAACTTTTACATCCTGCAGACCTTCTACAGTAATGGCAAAGGTGTCCTTGTCAAGTATTTCTGCACGTACCACACGGGCGTTTGAGGAGGGTGCCGTGCATCCGAAGAGGATGCTCGCCACAAGGAGAAAAAGGGTGCTTTTGCGCACGTGCATTAAACTTATTTTTACACGGATAAGCCGCATATCATACCTTCTCTCGAATTTTAAAAGGAAAAGGCACACGCATGCGACTATAATGAAAAACATCAGGTGATTTCGCTACTGTAAAAAATGAAAGAGACCGCGCCCATCATTTCTGTGGCCATTATTGCAATGAACGAGGAAAATCGCATCGGCCGCGCGATAGAGAGCGTTAAAGACCTGGCTGACGAAATTGTTGTGATTGATGCCTGTTCCGAAGACCGTACGCGCGAAATTGCACGCGAAATGGGCGCGAAAGTGTATGAAGAAGAGTGGAAAGGCTTTGCCGCACAGCGCAACTCAGCGCTTGAAAAATGCACCGGAGAATGGATTCTTTTTCTCGATTGTGATGAGGTCGTAACTCCAGAACTCTGCGAGAGCATAAAGCATGCTGTCAATCACGGGAATGCCGACGCTTATCTTTTTCGTCGCAAGACCTGGTACCTCGGTCGTTTCTTGGAGCACGCCTGGCAGCCTGATTGGAAACTCCGGCTGGTACGTCGCTCTGCCCAACCCCGCTGGGAGGGTGTTGACATGCCCGAACGCCTGGTGTTCCAGGGAAAGGCACGCAAGATTTCGGGCCTCCTGTATCATTATCCCTTCCAGGACCTTGCAGAACACATGGACAGAACTGTCAAATATGCACGCATTGCAGCGACGGCAGCACACCGGGAAGGAAAACGCTTCAACATTTTTCGGCTTCTTTTCTCACCTCCTGTTGCATTTTTCAAAGAATTTGTGCTCAAACGCGGCTTTCTCGACGGCCTGCGGGGTCTGCTTGTCGCGTTCAGTGCAGCCTTCTATTCTTTTCTCACGCATGCACATCTATGGGATATTCAACGTAAGAGGCGGAATACTGCACTGTGAAGGTTCTCCAGTTCACAACGGAACAGCACTGGCGCGGTGGTGAACGCCAGGTTTTTTACACCGTGCAGGGGCTGGCAGAGAAGGGGGTGGATGTCCATTTGCTCTGTCTTAAAGGAAGTGCCATTGAGGTACGAGTGCGTGAAAAGGGGGTTGCGGTACATACTGTAAATACCCGTGCCGGTGCTTTTCTTTTTCTTCTCAGGTATGGTTCCCGCTATCATGTTATCCATGCCCAGAATCCCCATGCCCACCTTGTGTCCGTGCTTACACAGCCATTTCATCAGCGTCCGGTCGTTTATACCCGCCGGGTTGATTTCCCTTTGCGCAATGCGTTTTCGCGTCTCATTTACCAACGTACGGATGCAATTGTCGCCATCACACATTTTATCGAACAGGTGGTGGCATCAGCAGGAGTAAATGTATGCGGTGTGATTCCTGAAGCAGTTCAAGAACGCATTTTGAACCACAACCGCGCCAGGGAATTTTTACGTGCCCGAACCCTGGCAGGCCGCCGAATTGTTGCAACGGTGGCAGCGCTTGTGCCGCACAAAGATCCTTTTACCATGGTCAAAGCGATTCATCTGCTCAGAAAGGAGCGGGGTGATTTCGTGTTTTTGCATTTTGGCGCCGGTCCCCTCAGAGAGGCTCTCCTTCGAAAAGTTTCTCGCTACAATCTTGAGGGCATATACCATCTGCCGGGATTTGTTGAGGATGTAGAGGATTTCTTTTCAGTTTTTGATGTGTTTGTTATGAGCTC
This sequence comes from bacterium, assembly GCA_024275095.1. Taxonomy (GTDB): domain Bacteria; phylum JAJRZV01; class JAJRZV01; order JAJRZV01; family JAJRZV01; genus JAJRZV01. The sequence goes on from JAJRZV010000013.1 coordinate 3,454, forward strand.
CAGAATGGAAGGACTGGGAAGCAGCATTCTCGATGCGTTCCTTTACAGAGTGCCGGTTGTGGCCACAGCCGCAGGTGGAATGAAGGAAATTGTTGAGGGGCGCGGGTGGCTGTGTGCTCCAGGTGATCCCGAGTGTCTTGCCACGGGAATTTCTCGGATGCTTGATGATGAGCAACTGCGTGCCAGTGTAACCGCAAAGGCGCTTGAATACGTGAAATCGTTTCACAACACCGATCGTATGGTTAACCAGTACATTCAGCTTTACGAAAGACTGAAAAAATGAAAATACCGAAACACTCACTGGCTTACCTGCAACTTGTCTCAGCGATTGTCGGGGTTGCCTTTACCACCTTCAGTGTCTCGGGAGTTCTTATCGCAGGATACGCATTACTTGTTTTCAGTATCATTTCATGGATCGGGCGAAAGGACTGGACGGTTTTCAAGACCCACTGGGACCTGACTGTTCTTGTACTCTATCTTCTCATCGTCTCTGGTGTTTATTACCGTGGAGAAAGAGAGCTTTTCTTCTGGGGAAAATTCTTTGGTCATGCAGTGTTTCTGTTTTTTGTTACCGACGCAGTTGAGTTGAGTGACAGGTGGTTTCGGCGGGTTTTGCTCGCGATGGTGGTGGTCGCGGATGTTCTCTGTCTGCGGGTTGCTGGCAGTGTTATTTTCAATGAAAACTATGGACTACCTGTCTCGTTCCTGCCCGGCCTTCAGGAGACAGCAGGAGTGGTTTTCTTCTTTTTTACTTTTCAAATCGTTGCTTTACTTTACGTTCCCCTGCACGGTGAAGAAAAAAAATATCTGTTTGTCTCGACCGTTTTCAAGGGTGTTACCATTGCGCTGTTAAAAAGTCGCACGTACTTTTTCGCCCTGGTGCTTGTAAGCCTGTACGCGGCGTTTCTGGCCTTAAGAGACCGGAGCAGGCGCGTGCGCGCTCTCACAGTTGGAGCCATCATACTGGTTGCACTTGCCGCAGCGGTTTTTTACCCCGGCATGGACACGAAACTGGCCAATGTGTTTAATTTGCATTTTGAGTCCAATGCTCAACGCATATGTGCCTGGAAAAGAAGCCTGCAGGCGTTTGTTCGCTCACCGCTTACAGGTCATGGTATCGGATATTTCAGCGACGAGTTCTTTGACGGGATTCAGCGTGTTCCAGGATGTGGTCCGCCACTGTGGAACTACTACGGGAGCACGAAAATGCACGACCCACACAACCTGTTTCTTTACTTCCTGGTGGCGGGAGGGGTGCCGGCGCTTTTCCTTTACCTGGTGTTTGTCTGTCGCACTGTTTTGCTGCTCCTCCGCTTGGCAAATACTGAAGGTATCGAGAACCTCCGGAAGTGGTGGCCCACGGCTTCACTGCTCTTTTTCATCGCGGTGGTTTTCTTAGGCGGGAGCTTTGACCGCCACCCATTCCTTGACCCCCTTATGGCGTTTCTCACCGGCGTGGCACTGGCAGGAAGTCGTGCCCTTGCAACACAACTGAAAAGCGGACAAAAACGAACCCGTTGAAGTCAGTCCCTGAATATTTCCCGGGCAATGATAAGCTTCTGAACCTCCATTGTGCCCTGCGCAGCAATCCAGGAAAAGGCATCGCGCACGTACCGCTCGACAGGATATGCAGCATCGCAACCGTATCCACCGAGTATGCGGTTGGCGAGGGTGACAGCTTTTACCAGGGTCTCGCCGGCGAACATTTTTGCCATGGAGGTTTCTTTGCGGTGATTCAGGCCTTTTTCACTCATAACCGCTGCACGGTAGGCAAGAAGACGGGCCGCGTCTATCTGAGTGGCGAGTTCAGCAAGAGCAAAAGAAATGGACTGGTGTTGTTTAAGTTTTTGACCTGCAATTTCCCGTTCAGCCGCAAATGCCCTTGCAGCATCGTAAGCCGCACGCGCCAGTCCTATGTAACCCCAGGCAAGGCTGATGCGGGTGGTGTTAAGCACCTTCAGGGCGAGGCGCAGACCTTCTCCCTCTTCTCCCACACGCGCGGAAGCGGGCACGCGCACATCCTTGAGAGAGATAGTCCACGCACGATGGCCGCGAAGCCCGAAAATGTTGGTGAACTCCGCAAGTTTAAACTGTCCCTTTTCCAGGATAAAAGCAGAAATGCCCCTTGAACCTGCCTGCGGATTTGTTTTTGCAAAGACTGCACAGAAGTCGGCCATATCTGCAAAGGTGATGAGCCTTTTTTTACCGTTGATGATGTATTCTTCGCCATCGCGCCGGGCGGTTGTTTTCATGTTCACGGGATCTGAGCCGGGTCCCTCGTCTGTAAGGGCATAACAGCCGATTTGACCCTCCACCAGCCGCGTCAGGTACCTGCGTTGCTGTTCTTCGCTGCCACTGTACCTGAGCACGTGTACGAAAAGCTGTGCGATCTCCAGCAAAGGAATGAGAGCCGGGCAACCGTAGCCAATTTCTTCCGCGATGATGCACACATCCAGCTTTCCCAATTCCAGTCCCCCGTATTTTTTGGGAACCGAGAGGGCGTTCAGATGAAATGGCTCGGTCGTCAGCCTGGGAAGCAGGTCCTGCGGGATGGCATTCTTTTCGTCTATTTCTTTCACGCGTGGTAATACGTATTCCCTGACCAGTTCTCTGTAATGGTCCCTGAGTTTTTTCTGTTCTTCCGTAAAAAACACCTCTGCCATAATACGCCTCCTTACAGATGAATTTCGCTCATATTGTGCCACAACACAGGAGCCATGTCGTGGGAAAAGTGGTTATCCCAAGAAATATGCGTATAATGTTTTTCCTGAGGTGAGAGGTCTGTACGCATTATTGGTGTTGTTTTTGCTTGCTGCCGGGTGTTCGTCGCCCGACAGCGGTGCTTCCACTCATCCTCTTTTCCCTGATACCTGGCAGGGGTTGCACCTTTTTGTCTACGGTGGGGGACTGGCGGGAAAGGTAGGGGTACACCTTGAAGAAGAACAATTGAGAGAAACCGCCCGGCGTTTTGACGCAGCATTGTGGCTTTATTCGGACACGGGAGTTGCTCAAATTCTCAAGGAGGAGAACCCACAATTTCTCACCTTTTTGTATTACGATGCTATCTACAGCGGCCTTTACGAGACGCGTGAGGGAATTTACTGGATGCCCAGGGAAGACTGGGAATTTGTTTCGAGATATCCGTCCATGTTTGCCAGAAATTGTCGTTATTCAAAAGAACCGCACTGCCGTCTGCGCAATCCTATATGGCGGGATGAATGGTTGATGGACGTGTCTGACCTGGACGAGGAGGATGCCGATGACATCACCCACTGGGTGAACTATCTCGCCCACATCACCGATAGGCGTATCAGGGAGGACGGGTACATAGACGGTGTGTTTTTTGATGAACTTATGCTCCCCTACACTCCCTATATGCCTGAAAGCATGCCTCATTATGGAGCGTGGTTCAACCAGCTCAAGCGAGCTGCTGCTTTTCTTCGCAAATACCATAAAAATCGTCCCCTCCTGTTCAACGGACTTCAACAGGATTTTCTTTTTTATCCTGACATCGTTGAATTACTGAATTACACCGATGGAGCACTGTTTGAATGCTTTGTGCTTTGCTGGGCCATGGGCCCATATATGGGAGAATACATATGGAAGAGAACCCTTGAACTGGCTCTTGAGCTGGAAACACAGGGAAAGGCCCAGTTTCTCCAGGCGATCTGGACTGCGGGTGACATCCCTCGCGGATACAGGCTTCTTGCTCTTGCCTCCTATTATCTTGTAAAAGGTCACAGAACTTATTTTTACCTCAACGTACTGGACAGGCAGCAGGCTCCATTGTTTCTGCCCGAATGGGAGCTCGACCTGGGGGAGCCCCTTTATGCACCAAGCACGCTGGATTCATTGAGATCATCAGAGGGATATTACACCCGGGAATACACAAATGGCAAAGTATTCGTAAACCCGTTTTTTGACAAAAGCTTTCAGGTGCATCTTTCGGAAGAATGCGCACGCGTTCTGCCTGCAGGAACAGGATATATCAGCACTCAGGGCCGGGTTGTGCCATACGAAGATTGGAAACTGGACCTTGAAACTGTCACTGTATTGACGCTTGAGCCTGCCACCGGTGAAATTCTTCTGTGCCCGCCGCCTTCAGGTGCTTCCGGAGGATAATGCCCATTTTTACTTGAAAGGATCCTCTTTTTAGGGCATAGTGAAAGATACTTCCGGGCGTCCTCACGCAGTGCCCATGTGACAATAGAATGCGGCTTTTCCCCGTGGGGGCGTGCTTTGGGGAGGGGAATTTATGAAAAAAATACGGTATTTCCAGAATGTCAAATATTTGGAAGGACTAAAAAAGGAGGAACTTCAAGAAGCAGAGCTCGTAAGTCGGATATTTCCTTTCCGGGCAAACGAGTATTATGCTTCACTGATTGACTGGACCTCTCCGGATGATCCTATAAAACGCATTATTCTGCCGACCACAGAGGAGATGGAAGAGTGGGGTCAGTTAGACGCTTCCCGCGAATCACGTTACACGGTTGCTCCAGGCCTCCAGCATAAATATCCGCCCACGGCCCTTCTCATTGTGACTGACGTATGCGGGGCATATTGCAGGTTTTGTTTCAGGAAAAGGCTGTTCATGAAACATACTGACGAGGTCATGCGGGATATTGAACCTGCACTTGAATACATTGCCTCCCACAAGGAAATTAACAATGTTCTCCTCACAGGTGGAGACCCTCTTACCCTTTCCACCAGACGCCTCGAATACGTAATTCGAACCCTTCGACAGATGAATCACATATATACCATCCGTATTGGTAGCAAGATACCGGCCTTTAACCCCTATCGCTTGCTGAATGATCCCTCGTTGCTTGAAATGCTGGCACGCTACAGCCGAGGGGACAAACGCATTTATCTCGTGACTCATTTCAATCATCCCAGGGAAATCACTCCGGAAGCTGTAGAAGCAGTCGAAATGGTGCAAAAAGCGGGAGTGGTGCTGGCCAACCAGACACCGCTGCTCAGGGGGATTAACGATGATCCGGTTGTGCTGGGAGAACTTTTCAACAAGCTCACCCGCATAGGTGTGGCACCTTATTATGTGTTTCAATGCAGACCTACCAGAGGCAACCATGCTTTTACTCTACCCGTAGAGTTCTCTCTCGAAGTGTTTGAGGCGGCGAGACGAAATGGATCGGGGCTTGCCAAGCGTGCACGACTGATCATGTCTCATGAGACGGGAAAAATAGAAGTGCTGGGAAAGGTCAATGGTCAGGTGATTTTCCGTTATTACCATCAGGCTGGCGGGGCTGGTCCCGGAGGTGAAGAAATACTCGTTTTCAATTCCAATCCCGAGGCTCTGTGGTTTGATGACTATTCTGAAGCGCAGAATGTGATTATGGAAAAGCACAGGTTGATGGACCGCCAGGAGAGCGCCTGAAAAAAGCTTTTGGATTTACACATAGGGAGCTTCCTTGTTAAGGGTTGTGTCAGGTTTCTGGTGCGCGTTGATATTGTCGTTGGCGATGTCTGCACATTCGCATTTTCGGTTTTCGTTAAAAGGAGTGGATCTTTTCGCTTATGTAAAAGACCCTCTGTCGCAAAGTCACGCGTTTTTCAACATTGTTCGGCCCCGTTTCTCTTTCGAGGCCTCTGCCAGAGATACCGTATTTTTACGATTTTCTGGTGACGCAGAATATTACGCTGGAGAGGCCCTTGCTGTCTCTCAGGCGAAGTTTTTACTGGATTATGAAGATGCCTCCTACTTTCTGCCTTTTCAATATCTTACAGTGGATAGCAGACATCACCTTCTTTTTTTAAGAACTTATCGTCTGGTTCTCACTGTATCAAAGGGGCCCTTCACGCTTTCCGCAGGCAGGCAGTACATTGACTGGGGCCGGGGATATTTTTTCTTTCCTTTAAATCCTTTCACTCCCGCACTTAATGTTTCAGCAGAACCCGAGCAAATTCCGGGAATAGACGCTGTTCTCGTCCGTGCGGACATTACGGATTTTATCAGTACAGAGGGAGTATTCGGGCGTGCCGAGAAAAAATACAAGGGAGGAATTAATTTTGGGGGCTACTGGAAAGGTGTGGATTTCAATTTCCTGTATTTTTACGATGGCGTGCATCATGCAGGTGGCTCCTCGGTCGCTTTTAACCTTTTTGAAGGGGTGCTCAGGGCGGACCTGATTGTTCCTGAGAAGAGATTCAAGCTTCTGCTGGGATACGATAGGGGCTTGGAAGAGGGTTTCGATCTCATTCTCGAGTATTTTCTGAACTACACAGACGGTTTTACATCATCGGATAAATACCCGTTTAATCAGATTCTCAGTTCATACTCTACCTCTTGATTCTCACAATTGAAAGTGTTGACTCAATTTTTCAGCCGTCCTCCGGGCACTGGTTCCTTGGGCCGCCATTACGCGGCTTTATATATCAGCAAGTCTCTGAACTATCCGATTACACTTTC
>JAJRZV010000121.1 GCA_024275095.1 bacterium
CCCGGGAAGTCCCACCATTACATCCGCTGATACACAGGTAAACCCCTCTTCAAGAGCCTCCGTTAACAGGGCGTACGCCTGTTGTTCCGTATGAATCCGCTCCAGAAATCGAAGTTTCCACGAATTAAAGGATTGAACACCTATGCTGATCCTGTTGACCCTCAGTGCCCGTAGCACGCGCAGTTCTTCACGGTTGATTGTGCCAGGATTCACCTCTACGGTGATTTCGCACTCATCCCTCAGGGGGACTTCCGCAAGCACCTTCTCAAAAAATACCAGCGGCATGAGCGAAGGCGTTCCGCCCCCGAAATATACTGTTTGCACAGATTGCAGAAATCCGGCATTTCTCCAGCGTTTTAATTCTTCAATAACACAACGGGAAAAAAGGCGAACCAGCTCCTCTTCAACAGGCTCTGAATAAAAAGCACAATACGGACACTTCTTCAAACAAAACGGCACATGAATGTAAAGGTGCGAAACATTTTTTCGTTCATTCTGAACTTTCTTCACTGTCTGCACAAAAAATACTGCTTCAATATTTGCAAAAATCCTCTTTTACTCAATATAATCATGGCAAAATACAGTTGCTAACCATGAGAAGAGTTCAATATACCATTAGATATTTTCTCACAAAAGCACAGCGGCGTACTGTGCTCATTAATCTTGAGGTTACGAAGCGATGTAATGCACGGTGCGACTTCTGCAATTATTACCTCACACCCTCGGACGAGCCACGCCTTAACAGTTATGCAGAAATTATCCGCCGATTTAAACCATTCACCGTGGCCATTACGGGCGGCGAGCCTCTCATTCGCCAGGATCTGGAAGGTATTATCCGCGAAATAAAAAAGGTCAACTGGGGATGTTATGTGGGCATGATTACAAATGCCTCCCTTTTAACCATAGAAAGGGCGCTGTCATTGAGAACCGCCGGACTGGATCAGATATCTATCTCGCTGGATTTTCCTGACGAAAGGCATGATAAATCCCGTGGAATACCCGGGCTGTTTCGTAAAATCATGAACATCGTTCCTGAGCTCCGGGCCATGGGGTTCTACCGCATATCCTTTAACACAGTCATCATGAAGGACAACATGGACGATCTGGTGAAAATTGCCGAGCTGGCCAAAAAACTGGGTATATATGCCTCCTTTTCCACTTACAGCAGTTTAAAAACAGGAAATATGCAACACGTAATCAACGCTAACGGAGATCTGGTTAAATTAAAAAAGGTTCTTTTAGCGCTTCAGGAATACAAACGCAAATATAAAGTGGTGATGAATTCCTCATTCTATCTCTCCCGGATACCTCACTATTTCAGCAACGGTGGAATACCGAAGTGCCAGGCCGGCATACGGTGGTTTCAGGTAACCCCCGAGGGCAAAATAAAAAGATGTTCAGAAGGAGGAGAAGAGTACCTGCTGAACGAATTTCCGGGACGCTTCCCCGAAACCGATTGCACCGAGTGCTGGTACAGCTGCCGTGGAGAAAACGAGGCACCTGTTGACCTTCAACGCATAAAAGAACTTGCGTTCGGCTGAAAATATTTTTAGCTCCCAACTGGCTTATTGAAACCCCTTCTGATATAAAAATGCTCCATGTCAAATTCTGAAATGAAAAAGGCCGTAATACTCGCTGCCGGGAAAGGCACCCGCATCGGAGCATTCGACAAAGGAGAACCCAAATGCCTTACCCGGTTTCTAGGGCTTCCAATCATAGAACGCACGATAAAAAACCTCGAACAAGCAGGTATCCAGGAAATCATCATTGTCACCGGATTTGCACAGGATATACTTTTAAGACACCTCTCAAAAATAGAAACGAAATGTCGTTTGCAAACTGTACATAATTCTGAATGGGAAAAATCCAACGGAGTGTCTCTTCTCGCCGCAGAACACATTGTGGCTGACGAGAGGTTTATTCTGATTATGTCGGACCATCTGTTTGAACCTGAAATACTTAACAAACTACTAAAACAACCCATTACAGAGGATTCTTATCTGTGCATTGACTCTCGCGTTGAAGAAATATTCGACATCGAAGATGCCACCAAAGTGAAAGTGGTGAATTCACAGATTGTAAAAATCGGAAAGGAAATCCAGGATTTCAACGCTGTTGATACGGGCGTGTTTCTTCTGCACCCTCTATTCGTAAAAACACTCCGGGAGATATACCAGCAAAAAGGAGACTGTTCAATTACTGAGGGCGTGAGAGCCATGATAAACAAAGGGTTCATGAAAGCGGTGGATGTGACAGGACTGTTCTGGATGGATATTGATACCAAGAAAGACCTCGCTGAAGCCCGCAGGCGTTTCATAAAAAAATTTTTGTACAAGCCCACGGATGGGATCATCTCCCGACGACTCAATCGTCCTGTATCCACTTTCATCTCCACCAGGCTCGCACGGTTCAAAATAAATCCCAATCTCATGACCCTGTTCTCAGCCGTTGTAGGAATACTCTCCGCATGGTTCGTTTCACGGGGGAACTATTTAAGCGTTGCTGCAGGTGGATTGCTTTACCAGGCTGCATCTGTAATTGACGGCATTGATGGAGAACTTGCAAAGATGCTCTACAAAAACTCGCGCACCGGGGAATGGCTCGACACCTTCGCAGACAATTTGACATATGTGGCTTTTACTTTCGGGTTGATGTGGGCCGCGTGGCGTATTCATGGTGAAGCGGGATTGGTAACCGGAGCTTTTGCTACGGTTGGCGTTATCCTGTTCCTGGTCTTTTCTTATGCAAAACTCATACGTGAAAAAAGCGGCGGGTCACTGCTTGCCATTCATGCAAATCCCCGAGGGTTCTGGCAGTCGCTTTTGCGAAGAGACTTCTTTGCTTTCCTTTTTATGTGGCTGTCACTGTTACATCAGGTCTTTCTCATGACCGCCCTTACAGCAGCAGGTGCCTGGGCTGGCGTGATATGGCATATAAGGGAACTCACCAAAAAATGAGCCTCAAGCGCTTAATCACAAAGACTGTAAACATTCTCATCAGACACAAACTTATTGTTACATTTATCGGTATCCTCGCTGCTGTTGCCGGAGCCTACTTTACAGCCCACATACCACTGGAAACAGACATGGTTAAACTTCTGCCTGATTCAATCAAATCCGTACGCATTCTCAAAAACATAAAATCCCGTTATGGTGGGCTGGGAAACGTGGTATTTGTAATAGAAAGCCCTGACTTCAACGCATCAATAAGATACGCAGAAAAACTCAAGCAGCGCCTGCTCTCATCAGGGAAGGTGATTTACGCCGCATACGCACCCGAAAGAGAATTTTACGAAAAATACGGTTTGTTGCTGCTCGACGTTCAGAAATTAGAACAGCTCTACCACGACATTAAAGAAAAAACCCATGAGATAAAAATACGCTCATCACCTTTTTATTTTGACCTGGAAGAGGATGAAGAGAACAAACAATTTCATCTCGATGAATACATGGAAAAATATGTACCTAAATCTCTCCGGGACAACTTGAGCAAGCAGTATTTCACCGATACAAAAAAAAGAGTCTTGCTGCTCTTTGTCCAACCATCAGCGACGTTGACTGACATGAAAACCGTCAATTCTTACCTCCACACAATGGAGAAAATCGCTGCAGATATCCAGCCTCACAAATTTCATCCTCTTCTCAAGGTTTCAATTGGTGGTACCTTTCGAAACCGCGCCGACGAATACAACACTATCATGGGAGACATCCGCACCTCTGCAAGCATCACGCTTGTAGTTATTTTTCTTATACTTTCTTCATTTTTTAACCAGATAACAGCAATACCTGTGATACTTCTGCCTCTGGTGGAATCCATACTGGTTACCAGTGGACTTGCATATTTTATTATTGGACGATTGAACTTTATCTCTGCATTTCTCTTCGCCATACTGCTGGGGCTGGGGGTGGATTTCGGGATCCACATCTTCTCAAGGTACTTAGAGGAAAGGCACAGGGGCATACAGGAAGGACTCGTCGAAGCGCTCTACAGAACTTTACCCTCGTGTCTCGCTGCTGCATTTACAACCGCAGCGGCCATGTATGTTCTGGTGCTTTTCCGGTTCAAAGGTTTTTCAGAATTCGGCATCATTGCGGGCACAGGAGTACTTATCAGTTATTTCTGGTACATATTCTTCTTGCCACCTCTTATTGCCGTTCTGGAAAAGTTAGGGTTCGTAA
>JAJRZV010000122.1 GCA_024275095.1 bacterium
AAAGGAGTGCTCAGGGATGCCGGTAGACTTGTTTTAATTCTTGATCATTCTCGCGTTTTCAAAGAGAGGGCTGTTATAGCTCTTGAGGAATTAAAGAAAGGTATAGAGGAGGTAAAAACCAGCAAAACAAAATCCAAGAAAGGCAAATGACCAAAAAATTATCAGGAGATTGACATGGCTGAGAAGCTTTTTGGAAGGAGAGATTTAAGAATTGAGTTGATTGCTGCAACTTACCTTTCATCCATTCTGGCACTTATATGCGTGGGTATTTATCTGGGAGCAGTGCTCAGGCTCGAACCCCGTCAGTGGATCATTACTCCAATTGTGGCCGTTCTCATGTTTGGAGTTTTTGCCGCAATTTATGTGCTCAGGATCCTTTCAATGGCGTCTGAAATTCTTGAATACAAGCGCAAGGGTAATGCTGTAAGAGTTGTCGAACTTTCTTTTTCTCTTCCCTGGAAGGCTGGAAAGCTTGCCTTTATCACCTGGATGGTAGGCGGGTTGTTTGTCGCTATTATGCTCGTTGTCACAGCAGATTATACCTTTACTGAAGCGCTTATGGCTTACTACGGTGCGATTCTGGGCGGGGTAGTTGGCCCTGTGTTTGCATATTTCTTTTTCAGAATGGTGATAAAAGCGCATATCCGGGAAGAGATAAAACAATTTTATATGGAAATGAAAGGCGAATACCCTCCAGGAGAACCCATAAGATTGCGCAGGAAGCTGATGATTCCTTTTACACTCCTGGTGGCCCTCGTACTGGGATTCCTTTCCATTGTTTCGTATGTACTGGCCCGTGATTCCGTGCTCAGAAACGTGAAAAATTTGGGGCTTGCCAAGCTTTCACTTCTTGCAAAAGATGACGAAGGGGTGAAATACCTGGAAGAAGAAGGATGGAGGCCTTTTTATCTGAATGGAGCGAAGAGCAACAGCAAGCTTTCCTCAGCGGTGTTGTCGGTGCTTAATTCTGCACCTCCGGGTCCAGGAGCCCACGTGGATTATCGTACTGGCAATGTATATCTCTGGATAAAGAAGGGAGAAGCAATAAAGGGCGTGTATTATCCGTGGGAACGGATAAATAAAAGAGACCTGCGCAAAATCGGGGCGATTTCTGTTTCGGTGATTATATTTTCTCTTCTTGTGGTTTCGGCTGTGGCATGGTTTGTGTCCAAGGACATCTCGGATACCATCACTGAAATGAAGGAGGGAATGAAAAAAATTACCATTGGAGACGTAGATGTATCTGTTCAGGTGCTCAGTGACGATGAAATGCAGGAGGCGATTGGCGGCTTTGTTGCACTCCACAACAGGTTGAAAAAGGTGGTTACTGCAATTCATGAACTCAGCACACGTATCAGTGAGCGGGCGGTCAGGGTTGAGGATGTGTACAACCAGGCGATTACTCGACTTTCGAAGAGTCTCGAGTTTTCCCGGAAGTCCCTCGCGGACCTTTCAGCGTTGAAAAAGAACATGGATGAATTGAAGAAGAACACCGAAATTTCCTCCAGGTCCGTGGACGAAATTTCATCTTCAGCGATTGAGATGGAAAGCAATATCCGCAGCGTGTTCGATATTATCGGAGATTTTATGGACAGGGTCTCACGGTCCATAGAGCTTATGGAGCACGTTCACGCGGAAATTGAGAACTTGCGGTCGTTTCTCAAGGATACATCCAGCGCGGCTTCTGCAGAAATGGATACCGTCAATTCCCTCGAAGAGAGTTTGAAAGAGGTGGAAGCTCATATAAGAGAATCACATGCGAAAGCACTTCAGGTGATGGAAAACGCGGAAAAAGGTTCGGAAACTATTATGGAAACAATAGATATTATTCGCACCATTAAAGCCTTTGTGAACCAGATGATGGAAGTGATCGAAAGACTTCTTTCGCATTCAAAAGAGGTTGGGAACATCCTCTCTCTGATTGATGACCTGGCCGATGAGACCAATTTGCTTTCACTTAATGCCTCGATCATCGCTGCTCAGGCCGGAGAGCACGGAAGGGCATTTGCCGTTGTGGCTGACCAGGTAAGAGAACTGTCCGAGAGAACTTCCATATCCACGCGTGATGTCAGGCGGATACTGGAAGATATCATGGCTGCAACAAGAAATGCACGTGAAATGATGGAAAAAGGAAACAAACAGGTCGAAGAAGGCGTACAGCGTGTGACCACCATGGAGCAGATGTTCAGAAAAATTATGGAGAGTTCACGTGAAGCAGCGTCTATTGCCGGGGAGGTACTGAAGTTCTCTTCGTCTCAGGTTGGAGCTGTGTCCAGTTCCTTAGAAAGGCTCACCACAGTAATGAAGTTGATGTCTGATGCCAGCGCGGCTATTGAGGACCTCTCGACAAACGCCCAGACTCTTCACCAGGATAATCAGTACATGAAATCCATGATTGAAAAAGTCATCAATGCTTCCGTAGAGCAGGAAAAGGGCGGAAAGGTTATTGCGCAGAATATAGAAAATATAGCGGATATGATAAAGTTCCTTGATCAGACTCTACAGAACGAAATAAAACTTGCTTCTTCTCTTCTTTCTTCAGGCCAGGGCACAGAACAGGAAATCAACAGGGCTTTGGAGGATGTAAGGCGGATAAAAGAGACTCTCTCCGAGATTGCAGCTGAAGCCAGTGCGCTTGCAGAGCAGACAGCTTTTGGAAGGAAAGACGAGGAAGAAGGATAAGCAGGGAGGTATTATGAGCATTCGAAAATTTGTACCTATAAGGACCAAGGTTTTCATGGTGGTTATTCCAGGGATGATACTGGTAACTCTGGTGACGGTATCTGTGGTTTTGTTTAAAGCACGAAGTGCTTTGTTTGTGCAGTTAGAGAGGAGGGCCATTGCGGTTGCCAAAAATTATGCTGCTTCAGCGGTGTTCGCCGTGGCTACCGGAGATACAGGTTACATTGACAGATTGACCAAGCGTTTTTTCGATGATCCTGATGTGATAGCAGTGGTGATTTCAGGCGCTGATAACAAAGTTGTGTACGAGAATTATCGCTCGGACGCTTATCGTGAAACTGTCCATCGTAATATTTTTTCAGATACTCAGACTGAAAAGGGTGCATTTACGCGTGCTGGAATCGTGTTTGCTGTAGAGAGCCTGAAGATTCAGGCGGGTGGAGAAGAGGGCGCCCTGGGTCTGGACCTCGGTGAGAGAAATCTGGGCAGGGTTTTCGTGATTTTTTCCACTACCAGGATTAAGAAAGATTTTGCAGCGGTGCTTCTGTTTTCGTTAATCGTGGTGGCTGTGTTTGTGGCAGGAGGAGCTGGCACTGCAGCCGTGGCTATTGGGCGAATATTTCAACCTGTGAGGGAAATTGTTACAGGTTCCCAAAGTGTTGCAAGAGGTGATCTTACTGTGTCGCTTGGAATTGAAACCAATGACGAAATAGGAATCCTCGCCGAGAATTTTAACCGCATGGTCGAGCAGTTGAGGTCTGTAATTCAGCGCATGACGGAGATTGCCTCATCCATAAGTAAAGCGGTAACTGCTGCACGCGAAATTTCTCAGACCGTAACAGAGGGATCTATGAAGCAGAAGGACTACATTCAGGAAATCGAAATAAGCATAGATAACATCAATACAGCGGCACATAATATTGCCGAGAATACGGAAATTTTGAACTCTTCAGCGGAAGAGAGCGCATCTGCCATTTTGGAAATGAACGCATCGGTTGAAGAGGCTGCGGAGAACATGGAGAGGCTTTCCGGTGCAGTGGACGAAACCACGGTGTCCATTCAGGAGATGGCAGCGTCTATTAAACAGGTGGCAGATAATATTGTGAATCTTATGAGTGCTCTCCAGGATACTGCAAAGGCTGTCGAAGCAATTGATGAAAATATCTCCCAGATTGAACGAAATGCAGACGAAATGGCCAGAAGCAGTGAGCGCGTTAGGGAGAATGCCGGAGATGGTGAGCAGTCGCTCAGGCGCACGAAGGCACAGATGGATCGTATTAAAGTGACAGTGACGAATGTCAATCAGGCCATAGATGTGCTTAGTGACAGGGTCGGAGAAATTGGAAAGATTGTTAACGTAATAGATGACATCGCTGAACAGACAAATCTGCTGGCACTTAACGCCGCCATCATTGCTGCCCAGTCCGGTGAACGTGGAAAGGGTTTTTCGGTGGTGGCCGACAACATAAAGGAACTTTCCGACAGAACCTCGGAGTCCACGAAAGAAATTAACGCGCTCATAGAGGGTATTAATGAAGAAATGTCCAATGTGATTCGAGCTGTTGCAGAAGGAATTGAGACTGTCGAGGAAGGGGTGAAAATGGTTTCCGAGGCTTCTGAATTGCTCACCGAGATCACCAGGAGCGCCGAAGAGTCCTACAAGAGGTCAGTGGATATTGCCCGTTCCACCAAGGAGCAGGCCCGTGCTTCGAGTGATGCTGCCAAGTCTACAAAGGTGATTTCCGAAATGGCGATGGAGATACAGCGCGCCATCAACGAACAGGCCAAGGGAAGCGACATGATCCGCAACGCTGCCGAGCGGATGAAGGAAATATCAGACTTTGTAAAGGGTTCAATGACCGAATTGCTCAAGTCCGGTCGCCAGGTTGGGCAGCTTATCGAGAATATTAGTGAAATGGTTAAGTTTATTGCTGAGGCAACAAAAGAGCAGAGCGGACGTACAAAAGTGGTTTCAGAAAAGGTTGACGAGATCCTCAACGTATCGGATAAGAACATAGAGGTGGCTCAAAATCTCAGAAAGTCTGTGGAAGAATTGATGGACAGGTCCACAGAGATGGGTGAGATAACCAAAACTTTTAAAATCAGGAGGAAAGCATGAAGGTGAAATGTCCCAAGTGTGGAGCACTTTATCAGATTGATCCCTCTCGGATCGCCAAAGACGTTGTAAAGCTCCGGTGTAAAAAGTGTGGCTCGATTTTCGGAGTGAGAATAAAAAGAGCAGCTCCGTCTCAGCAACAAGAAGTTAAGGCCCCGCCCGTTGAGAAACCGGCTCCTCCACCTCCACCCCCACGGACGGTACTTCTTGGAATAGAAGACCCCGAACGTCTTGAGGAAGTAGCTAAAGCACTTGAAACTGCGAGGTTTACAGTAAAGAGGGCAACCGATGGACTCCAGGTGCTCGATGTGTTGAGCGCGGAAAAACCGGATGCGCTTGTTCTTGACGTGGTACTACCCAAAGTATTTGGATTTGAGATTTCGGAACTGGTGCGTAAAAGAGAAAGTTTAAAAGATCTCAGAATTGTTCTTATCAGTACTTACAACAAAGAAAAATACGTTCGGCCCGCCCAGGAAAATTATGGCGCGGATGCCTTCGTGGACCCCAAACACGTGGTGGAACGACTACCGGGCATGCTGAGGCAGTTGCTTGGGGACGTCTCTGCTCCTGAAAAACCGACGCCCGAAGCTCCTGCTCCGTCTCCGCCAAAACCTGAGGCTCCTCAGCCTGCTCCTGCTGCACAACCATCTCAACCTGAAGCTCCTCCGGAGCCATCTCCCCCACCGTCTCCGCCTTCACAGGTCAGCGCAACAAAACTTATGCAGGAGCAGGCAAGAGAAGTGGAAGAAGAATTTCCCGACCTTTCCCCTGAACAGCGCAAGGAAGTGGAAAAGGCCAAACGACTTGCACGCCTGATTGTCAGTGATATTCTTCTATATAATCCTGACAAGGTAGAACAGGGCGTTAAGTCCGGAACTTTTTTTACATTACTCGAAAAAGATATCGAAGATGGACGTAAATTATTTGAAGAACGTGTACCAGAGTGGATCAGACAGCGGTGGGATTTTCTGACAGAAGAATTGAACAGACTTATTGAACGAAAGAAAGCAGAGTACGGAATCTCTTAACATTACGGATGTGTTGATTGTTTATGGATTCTGCGGCACTCAAAGAGTTGTTAAGTAGCAGCGATGAAAATGCACGGGTAAATGCAGCAGCCCGGCTGAGATTTTTGCCCCGTGATGAAGCACAGGAACTTTTTGCTGTGGCACTCTCGGACAGTGCAGTACGTGTGCGTAAAGCAGCTGAGGAGAGTTTCAAAATTGGAATTTCCAGTAAGGACCTCCCGTTGCTTTTTCAATGGCTCGGCAATCATGAAAACGCCAACCTTCGTACGGCGGCATTTGAAATGCTCCGCGATTGTAGAGATATTCTGCTTTCAGGAATTGTTGCAAAAAGCCGATCGAAAGATTCAGAAATTCGCAAGTTTTGTGCAGACCTTTTGTGTGGTGTTACCGACGCAAAAGGTGTAGAGGCTCTCAAGAATCTTCTTGAAGATAGAGATTTAAACGTTCGCGTTGCTGCTGCCGAATCCCTCGCTGCAACAGGTCTTCCAGATGCAAAAGATGCCATTTTGAAGCGTTTGAAGGTTCTGCAGGACCCGTATGAGATATTTTCTTTTATGGAAGCTCTGAGGTTTCTTGGTGAAAAGGGGCTTAAACTTCCGGTAGGTAAGTGGCTGAACAGGTTTGTACAGAACGCAGTCCTTCGCAAGGCGGTAATTCATTATCTCGGCTCCAGCAGAAACGCATCTGCTGTCTCGTGTTTAGCTGACATATTTAACCAGTACCCTGAAGATATACTGGATGTGGCGCGGAGTCTTGTGAGATTGAAAAGCACGCTGAAGAGTTTTCCTGCCGGGAAGGAACTGGCGCGAAAGTTCAAGCTCAAGAAGAATGTAGCAGAGATTCTTCTTGAGAAAGCAAAAGATATGAAACGTGAGGAAATCCTTGATATTATGAATTTTGCGATTCTCACTTCTAATGCTCGTCACCTCTTGTCACTTGCGCTTTCACCTGGTTTCACATTCGAGGATCAGAGTATAGTTGCCGAATTTTTTGCAACAGCAGGCCCATCAGCTCTCCAATGGGCGGAAGAGAGAACCGATATGCTCAGTCCCGTGGTGGCAGCAGCCGCGGCTCTTTCCATGGGGATGATGAAATCGCCGACTGTAAGAAAAAAACTTGTAAATGAACTGAAACATATTCTTACATCACATTCTGTTGCTGATTACTTGCTGACTGCTTATTTGCAAGCCGGAAAAATTGCTCCTTCGCCTGAGATTGCGGAACTCTTATGCAAAAAGTGTTCCAGCCTCAGTGAAGAGGCTATGGAAGCAGCGGCCGAGTATTTTCGAAGTATGGGGAAAAAACTGCGATATTCGCCCAGGCTGTTTAAACGCCTTAAAGAAATATGTACTGGCAGGTGCGCAGTGTTTCTCGCTTACTTTGTGGAAGGAGGCCCACCTGAAAAGGTGAGAGAGGCACTGGAAATTTTTCTCAAGCACGATGATCCCGCTATAAGAGCAAAGGCTGTGGAAGTTCTTGGTCCCTGGATGGAAGAATATCCGGATTCCCTCGCACCGTTTTTTAATGACGAAAATGAAGATGTACGCATCAGTGCTATAAGTTCTATTTCCAGGTGGAAAGGTGACCAGGCACGCAGGTACCTTGCGTGTGCATTGCGCGATGAAAGCGAGATGGTCAGGGCGAGAGCAGTAGACACCGCTGCAATGATGAAGAAGTTAAAGTTGAAGGAGAAAATGAATATTCTTAAGGTGGCGTTGAGTGATCCATCTCCATACGTGGCCATTTCTGCTATTGCAACGATTAAGCACATAACACAAAGTCGAGAGGAGGCGTGCTTGAGTTTGATAGAAGCATTGTATCATCCTGTAGAAGACGTGGTTGTTGAAGCTGCCCGTGAGATGAGTTCTTGTCTGGAACACCCCAAAGTAAGGGAAGCGCTTAAAGAGGCTGCTCAACGGAATGAACGCGTGCGCGCAATTGTGGATAATCTTTTGTGACATGGAAGGAGCGGAAATTCTGAAAAAACGGAAGAGAAAAAATCATATAAATCGAATGAATCCTGAGAGTGTTTTTAGATGATTCAGTCTTCTTCTTATCAAAACAGGTTCTCCCAGAAAGATTTTGAGGATTTAAAAAATTTTATAGAAGAGTGGTGCGGTATTGAGTTCAGCGAAAACAACAGGTACATCCTTGAACGACGCGTACAAACTCGGATTGAGGCTTTGAAATTAAAAAGTCCCAGGGATTATTACTTTTTTATTCGCTATTCCCCGAAACGTCACGAAGAAGTTGAAAAACTTATTAATATTCTCACCACGAACGAGACGTACTTTTTTAGGGAAAAACATCAATTGAAAGCCTTTAGTGAAGAAATTTTACCTGAACTACACAGGAATAACAGGGAGTCCAGAAGTTTACGCGTCTGGTCCGCGGGATGTTCCACAGGAGAGGAGCCTTACACCATCGCTATTCTTATTATAGAAAGCAAGCTCTTCCATAACTGGAACGTGGAAATATTTGCCACGGATATCAACACGGAGGTGCTTCAGCATGCACGTGAAGCTGTTTACACCGTAAAGTCATTTCGAGATACCGAGCAGAGATATCTTCGGGATTTTTTTGACAAACTGGATGGCGGCCGTTATGTGGTCAAACCGGAAGTGAGAAGTCTTGTTAATTTTGGAAAATTGAACCTTCTTGATACAGGACGCATACGAATGCTGCCTCGCTTTGATGTCATTTTTTGTAGAAACGTGCTCATTTACTTTACACAGGAGGCCAAGAAAAAGGTGTCTACTGCGTTTTTTGACTCACTCAAAGATGGTGGCTATCTTCTCC
This sequence comes from bacterium, assembly GCA_024275095.1. Lineage (GTDB taxonomy): Bacteria > JAJRZV01 > JAJRZV01 > JAJRZV01 > JAJRZV01 > JAJRZV01. The sequence goes on from JAJRZV010000122.1 coordinate 8,626, forward strand.
TGGGACACGCAGAATCGTTAATTAATATTTCCAGTGATTTTGAACTTGTACATTTTAAGAATGATATTGTATACCGTAAACCCAGGCGGGGGGAGGATGAAGAGACGAGTTCTCGTTGTTGATGATTCCGCTTACTACAGACGGGCGATTATCCGGATTCTTGAGAAAGACCCTTCTGTTGAAGTGGTTGGGTATGCACGTAATGGTCGAGATGCACTGAAAAAGGTCAAACAACTTAATCCCGACGTTGTAATTCTTGACCTTGAAATGCCTGAACTGGACGGGTTCTCATTTTTGCGGATTATCATGGCCGAAAATCCTTTGCCAGTGATTGTGGTTTCCTCCTTGAGCGATGATGAGAACGTGTACCGGGCGCTTGAGATGGGGGCGGTAGATTTTGTTCCCAAGCCTACGAAAAAGATATCACCGCGCATTTACGATATAGGAGAAGAGCTTCTCAGGCGGGTGGCGTTCGCAGATAAAGTGAACCTCCGTACCCGCGCGGAAATACGCCGCCAGATCGGTCTTAAAGTCCAGCAGGGAGAAAGTCCACCGTCACCAAAGGTCAAACCGCTGAGACCGATGCTGGAGCTTTCTACCACATCTCTGATACCTGTGGCTATTGGAGCATCGACGGGTGGACCGTCTGCGCTTCAGCAGGTTTTATCTGGAATCATCTACGACCGCAATCTTCTCGTTTTTATCTCCCAGCACATCCCACCAGGATTTTCACGAGCGCTGGCTGAGAGACTTAACCGATATTCGGAGTTGGATGTCAAAGAGGCTGAACATGGAGAAAGGATCGTGGGAGGCAGAGCTTATCTGTGTCCTGGTGGATATTCCATGATGATTGCTGGTGGCGATGAGGCTCTTTATGTTAAACTTGAACCTCGTGGGGATGAGAGGTACGTTCCCTCAATAGATAAAATGATGATTTCGGTGGCGGAGGTATTCGGGGAAAGAGTGATGGGTATTCTTCTGACGGGCATGGGAAATGACGGTGTGAAGGGTTTGGCTTCTATTCTCAACGCCGGAGGACGTACAATAGCAGAGTCACCTGAGACGGCTGTGATTTTTGGGATGCCGCGCGAGGCCGTGAAATATAAGGCAGTACACAAAATCGTGAGCCTGTATCACATAGCCCATGAGATTAACGAATGGGTGGCAAGGTGGAACAGAAAAATGAGCCAGCAAAATTTGGAGGAAAGTGATGGACAGAGAACACGGTGAAGATCCTAAGAAAAAAGCTGAAGTTATTCTCCAAATTTTCAAGAAAGGTGAAGTGTTTGCACAGGAATTGTTGAAGGAGAACGAACGTCTCAGGTACCAGATCATAAAACTGAAAGAAGAAAAGGAAAGTTTGCTCAGGGAGCGGGGAGGAGAACAGCTTGTTGAACTTCAAAGGCGCATAGAAGAACTGGAGAGAGAAAAACAGCAGTTGCTCAAACGATATGAAGAAGTGGAAAAGGAAAATATTAATTTCGCAAAAAAGTATGTAGAAATTGAAGAAGAAAACAACAAGCTTGCAAACCTTTACATCGCCAGTTATCAACTCCACTCAACTCTTGATTTCGACGAGGTGATAAGGACCATTGTAGAGATTGTCATCAATCTCATCGGTGGAGAACGGTTTGCAGTGCTTTTGCTGGATGAAAAGGCCAACAGGCTCCAGTTTGTCGCTGGTGAGGGTGTGTCCAAAGAAGAGTTTCCTGATATTTCTCTGGATGATGAACACCTCATTGCCCAGTGTGTACTTTCAGGTGAGTCGTATTTTTCTGAAAACCAGGAGGCATCGGATGATATTAATAAACCTATCGTTTGTGTCCCGTTGAAGGTGAAAGAGAAGGTTATAGGTGCTATTGTGGTGTACAAACTGTTAGAACAGAAGGAAAAGCTTACCGAACTCGACCACGAACTATTCAATCTCATGGCCGCTCATGCAGCTACCGCGATTTTCAGTGCGAAGCTCTACTCTGATTCACGCAGAAAGCTTACAACAATTCAGGGGTTTATAGATCTTCTGGTAAAGTAGATGGAGGGGGAAATTATGGGGGGGAGCGACAAGAAAGAACGGAAGATTCTCATTGTGGAAGACTCTCCCACAATGCGTCAACTTATAATTTTCGCTTTACGGCGGTTAAAAAATGTGAAAATTGTAGAGGCTTCCGATGGGGTGGAGGGTCTGAAAAAATTACAGAAGGATGTTTTTGACCTCATCATTACAGATATCAATATGCCCATTATGGATGGACTGAAACTGGTGAGTATTATACGCCGGGATGAAATATACAAAAATGTGCCTGTTATCATCATCACCACTGAAAGCGGCAGGGAAGATCGAGAGCGAGCCCTTTCTCTGGGTGCCAATGCGTATGTGACCAAGCCCATTCAGGCTCCGGAGGTGCTTAAACTGGTGGAACAGTATCTCTCCACCAACCAGAACCAATTATAACTTTTCAAGTTTTATTGATCATTTGTTGGTAGCTGAGGAGGCGGATAAACACTTTTTGGAATATGTTATTTAACTTTACAGGGAGGTAATAATGGCTGAACGCACACTTGTCATTGTGAAACCAGATGCTGTGAAGAAAGGCGTTGCTGGCAAAATTATTTCACGGTTTGAAGAAGAGGGGTTTTCCATTGTGGCACTTCGCCTTTTTCGGCTCAGCAGGGTGGATGCCCAACGGTTTTATGAAGTACATAAAGAAAAACCTTTTTATGATAGCTTGTGCGAGTTTATGTCTTCCGGGCCCTGTATAGCAGCGGTTCTGGAAGGAGAAAATGCTGTTAAAAGGGTCAGGGATATTATGGGAGCGACGGATCCGGCGAAGGCCGAGCCGGGTACTTTGCGTAAACTTTACGCCACGGATGTGGAGAAAAACGCT
>JAJRZV010000123.1 GCA_024275095.1 bacterium
AGGTGATTTTATTGACCGTTCGTTTGACAAATTCAGGGGGCGACATTCCAGCATCATCACAGGATGACACCAGCACACCAAAACCTTCACTTGCTGCACAGCTTATTACAATGGGAGTGAAAATTCCGGGCTCGCTTCTTCCGTACGCACGTAGTGGCGGGGCAGGTCCCTCTGAAGGGATAACTGTTTTTCTGGAAGGAAAACCTCTCAATGTCCCCTGCACCTCATGGTACGTTAAGGAATCACCCTTCTCCCTCCGGGAAGAAGCAGGCGAATTTCATCTCGTGGATGATCGTACCAGATTAAAAATTCCTGTGGGACTCCGCTGCGGACGGAATGTGGAAAACAATAAACAATTTGCTCTTTATGCCCTTCCTCACGGGCAAGATTGCCTTGGTACCACTGTATTTCAGCACTGTATTCACAAGGCACGCGGAGAAGGTTGCATGTTCTGCGGAATTGAACTTTCCGCATGTCAAAAATCGACAGTATGGATGAAGCGTCCTGAACAGGTTGCAGGAGCGTTGCGATACTACAGCACACGACAGCAGATCAACCACGTAACCGTTACCACAGGAACGCTGGGCTCACGAACAAGAGAGTTTTCATATCTTATTCAGATCATAGAAGCGATAAAACACGAACGCAACAACGTGTTGGTACACGTCCAGTTTGAACCTCCTGCATCCAGGGCCATTCTCCAGGTTATTAAAGAAGCAGGCGCTGATACTGTGGGCATTCATATAGAAACTCCGGACATTACGGCTCTGCAAAAAATCGCCCCGGCAAAAGCCCGCTATGGACTGAACGGATTTTTCAAAGCATGGTATGCTGCTGTGGAAGTATTCGGTCGAGCACAGGTAAGCACCTTCATCCTCGCAGGTATAGAAGAAAATCGGAGCAAAGTGTTCAAGCGCATACCCGAAATTGCATCTGCTGGAGTAATTCCGTACGTTGTATCTTTCAGACCTATCCCGGGAACACCTCTGGAAAAATCAAGACCCCCCGAGGCCTTATACCTTGAAGAACTTACAAATTGCGCCATAGAAAGCATGTATGCGGCAGGATTCTCCGCGCATCAACATCTTGCCGGTTGTGTAAGGTGCGGTGCATGCAGTATTTTTCACTTTTGCGAACCGCAAGACTTTTATTTAATGCTGGCAGAACATCCACGAATTCTTCAAAAATGTCTTAGATTGAGACATGAAGTATTTGTAAACGAAGAAAAACTTTTTCCTAACGGAGACAGTGACGACCACGACTCAAATGCCATTCATATCGCTGCTGTGAGATGGGGAGAAGTGATTGGAACCGTAAGAATTTATCGAGACTCCCGGGGGCAGTGGTGGGGTTCCCGCCTCGCCGTAAAGAAAGAATATCGCGGCAAGGCAGGAACAGCACTGGTGAAAAAGGCAATTGAAGAAATGAAAAAACGCGGTGGCGTGGAAATGAAAGCATGGATACTTGAAGGTCGCGAAAACTTTTTCCGAAAATTGGGGTGGCAGAGAGAAAACAAAAAACGGATCATTGGGGGCAAGCAACATTCTCTCATGAAGTGGTGCGACAGTTAATGAAAATCTCAACCCCTGAAATAAAGGATATTGTTGAGTGGGCTTACGCATCCAAAGCTTCACAGCGACATGTTCTCAAAACATTAAAGCAACGTCCACCAGCAGGAGATGCTGTCTCCCACGAAATCCCTGATGGTGGACGTATATTCACAACGGCAGACGCCATACATCCCAACCTGCTCGAAAAGGATGCATATTTCGCAGGCTGGTCAGCGGTACTCGCATGTGTCAATGACCTCTACGCTGCGGGTTCAGAACCTCTGGCTCTTATGAACTGCTGTGGCGCTGTTGACGCTGTTCAACTTACAGGTATGCTCCGTGGAATGGAAGAAATGGCTTCGGTCCACGAACTTCACATCACAGGTGGACATGCTCACCTGAATGTTTCTCCTTATCTCGCGATATTCGCATGGGGCACGTCCCTTACCAATAGCAGCATCAACACGTTTCAACCAGGTGTCGGGGATGTTCTATTTGTCATCACCCATACTGAAGGAGTTTCCGGCACGCCACACTACCCTTCGTGGAACAGCTTTTATGGATACGCACCACACGAAATCCGTGAACTTTACGCAGCTCTGAGGGAAATGTGGACAGTTACACAAGGAAAAATGTGTCTCAGAGACGTGAGCGGAGGAGGACTCCTTGCAGCTCTTATGAGTTTTGCAGAACAGTACAATATTGGAATGAAAGTAAACGTGGAGATCCTGCCTCGCCCGGAGAATGTAACGCTGGAATTTTGGCTCAAATGTTTCCCTTCTTTTTCCTTTATAGGTGCATGTCCCTTCAACACAATTTCCCGCGTTGAAGAAATTTGTTCAAGGTACGGATTAAATTTTGCATTTTTGTGCGAGCTGTCATTGCAAAGTGAAGTGATAATCATCTGGACAAACGTCGAAGATGTAATATTCTCAAAGGAAAAAGGTGATGTGTTCCTGGCAAAAGAGTGAGAGATTTCCCCTGGAGGAAAGGGTGGGGTTGTTGGCCATGGGGGTGAAGTTTCCGCCTGAGGTCATTTCTCGGTTTACACGTTATCGATACAAAAGAGCTTCTCTGTCTGAGGGTTTGTTTATAGAGATCCGAAAAGGTGCATATCGCTCCTCACTGAATGTGGCAGCACTTGAACCCTTTGTAAAACATTCCCCGTACTCGTTTAATCCTGCAAAGGGCCTACTGCTAAAAAACGGAGAAATACTGTGTAATGCAGAGGTAATATACGATCCTTCGTGGTACTCGTTTACACTGGAAGATGGAACCCCAATTGCCCGTGTTATCCAGGCACACGGTCGTTACACCCTCACGGCCTGTATTACTCCTTCCTGTTCTTATATTCTCCAGGGCAGGGGTTGCAAATTTTGTGCAATTGCCACCTCGGAAGCCTCTGTTACCAGCGGCTGGGAAATAGCTCACGCTGTACGGAAGGTGCTTAATGCAGGATTTCCCTATCGAGAACTCAATATCAATTCAGGAACACCCCGCCGCGACAGGAAGGAAGGAGTAGAACACCTCAGGCGTATAATTCAAGAAATAAAAAAAGAAGCACAACTACCTATCTATTTGCAGATGACTCCACCAGCCGATCTCCAGATGCTTCACGAACTCAAAGACGCTGGTGTAAATTCCATCAGCTTCAACATAGAAATCTTTGACTAAGATATGAGAAAAACCGTCTGTCCTGGAAAATCTGAAATTACGATAAACGAATACGGGAAAGTAATAGAATATGCCGTGAAAGTATTCGGAGAGGGGAATGTATCATCGTGGCTCATTGCAGGATTGGAGCCAGTAGAATCTACAATCCAGGGGATTGACTTTATTATAGAACATGGAGGCATACCGTTTCTTGCAGTTTTCAGACCTCTTGTAGGCAGTGCCTTCGAAAAGTTACCGCCCCCTGAACCACAGACAATACTTCCTGCCTTCGAATATTTGCAGGAAGCGTTATCACCCAGAAGTAAGCTGCTTCGCTCTTCTTCTGCCGGGTGCGTCAATTGTGGTTGTTGTTCTGCTCTTCCAGAAACTTAAAAAATGTCTTACCTGGATCCTTTCCCTTTTTTGGGTGCGGTAGTTTTTTTTGCTTTGTACTCGCGTGATATTTTCTGCTTAACATAATCAAGTATGCGTCTCACATCTTCGTCATTGGGTCTGACTCTAAGATACGCTTCAAAAAAGCTCATGGCCTGCTGAAGTTTCCCTTCTTTGAGTGCACAGTGTCCGGCAACTATAGCAAGATCCGGAACTGGTGCCGAACTTTTATTCACATATTTAACATAAGAATCGAGGCTATCTTTACAACTGCCTACCTGATAGTTTGCAAGGGTGAGAAATTGTAGAGCTCTCAAACCGTAGGTTGTCTGAAGAAGATTTTTAAATATGGACATGGCCTGAAACAAATCCTTCTGTCCACCCTTTTTGTCGAGGCTGCCGGCATAATATTTGGCGAGAGCGAGATAATAAGGAATTTCCTCTATATCAGGGTTAATAATGTACGCCTTCTGAAAATATTCAGCGGCCCTGCGAAAATCTCCCACACGATCGAGGGTCAAACCTTTAATCGCACGTTCAAATACGGTTTTTCCGGCTTCGAAGTACAGCAGGTCTTTAATCTTTCCCGGGTTTTTCAATGCGTTCTTTAAAATATTTTCTGCTACGGAATAAAGTCCCTGGCGCCTGTAAACAGCAGCGTTCACCATAAGAGAAAAGGGATCAAAGAACACTTCTTTCTTTTCAATACGAGCCCACAAAGACCCTGATGCCACACGATAATAATCCGGGTAGTCTCCCGCATTAAGGGAAGAAGCTGCAAGCATGATCCCTGCCACTTTAAGAGCCTCTCTGTCTTTTTTTCTGGACGCATTGTATATCCGTACATACTGAGCTTTTGCTTCACTATACTTTCCCATCTGGTACAGCACGTTCGCGAGTACAAGTCGCAACCACAGGTCATCCGGACGCAGTGTCAGCGCTTCCCTGTAGTACCTTTCAGCTTCTTCAAAGACCCCTCTCTTTTCTGCAATGGCTCCCAGGCCTGTAAGTCCCTGAACCCGACTGCTGGTATCGCCTCTCGTGAGAATTCTAAAAATCTCTTCTGCACCTGACATGTCTCCTGCGTAAAGAAGTGATAGGCCTTTCAAAAAGTACGCTTCTGTCATATCGGATTTGATTTTGAGTGCTTTATCGAGTGCCCTTGCCGCTTCTTCATAATTACCGATCTCATAAAAAACAAGCCCCAGGTTGTAGTAAAAGTAAGGGTTGTTTTTCTTCCCGGTAGCAGCCCTGTTGAGGTAAAGAAATGCTCTGTCGGGCTGTCCCAACCTTGCGTATATCACCCCAAGTGTATTCATAGAGGTGTAGTCCTGTGGATTAAGTTCTACCGCTTTAAGAAGGTACTTCTCGGCCTGCTTATAATCCCTTTTTTTGAAGTAAAGGTATCCTCCCACAGCGTTAACCTCGGCATGATCGGATCCGAACTCTTCGAGCTTCTTAAAAAGCTTTTCCGCGGTTTTCACTTTTCCCTTCTTTATCAGACTCATAACCCTCTTTAACGAACTCGTTGAAAACTTCTGTTCAACCGCCGAAGCGTTTACGGCAATAACAAGCAGGATCAATAAAACACTTAATCCAAATTTACGCACCATCATCCCTCCCGGTAAAACCTTGAAGAATCAGGTATGTCTCCCGCGACATCGTGCGTGAAGCTATTGGTTTATAAATCTTGACTTTAAGAAATACTTCTTTCAATTCTTTTTTAAATTCAGCAAACCCCTCGCCTTCGAATACCTTTAACACGCACCAGCCTCCGTGTACTAAATGCTTTGAAGCACGGCGAATGACTTCAGAGCACATCTCCAAACTGCGACTCACGTCTTTGAAAGCAATGCCGGTGGTTTTGGGGGCAGCATCGGAGAGTATCACCTGGAAAGGGCCCTTTGCAATTTCGAATGCACTGTTCCATGTCTCGTCCTGAAAAAGGTCACCCTGAACGAATCTGAAATTGGGTGCATTCAACTCCACCTTCTCAATATCAAAACCGACAACCAATCCTTTCCTGCCGACAGCATTGAGAGCCACCTGAGACCAGCCCCCGGGAGCACATCCTACATCCAGTACCTTCATTCCCCTGCGTATAATATGATACCGTTTGTTCATTTCTAAAAGTTTATATGCCGCTCGGGAAAGGTAGTGTTCCCTCTTCGCCCTTTTATAGTAGTAATCTTTTTTATTGTAGTACATGTACTAATAGTATCCCTCAACTCTCACAAAAAAACCATGGCCCGTGTAACTGTCCAAATCGTAATCTCCAATTTCTACGCTTGAAAAATTATATCCTGCAGCAAGGTTAAGATGTTCGATAATGTTTCTGCTTACCTCAACAAGTGCACCATGAAATACACCATGGCTCCGGTAGTCCAGAAGGTAGTCCACCTCAGCTTCCCATTTGGAGAAGAAACGCAGATGAACTGCCGGACCAACGAGAAAACGATCCTGAGCATCGGAAATTGTATCAACTTTATCCCTATCACGCCGCCAGCCCGTTTTAAAAGAAAATCCAAGCCAGTCATTCACATCACATGCGGTGTCAGCAAAGGCTGTGAGAAATTGGGTTTTCACAGGCACACCAGCACCCGTTACATCCTCCCTGAGATCTGAAACCCGCGAAAACTTCATAAGCATGTCCAGCCTGCCGAAAAGGTCACGAAGAGCCCCGCCTGCAGTGACTTCCGAATATGAAGAAATAACTCGTGAGGGCTCTGTGGGAGTATCAGCTTTGTACAAACTTCTGCGGTATCGACTGAAGGTGTAAAGATTCTTCGTGATTTTAAACCGGCCTGCAATTTCCGCATTCATCCCCTGAGAAGTTGTCATACTGGATGAGCGCGACAGCTCAAACCGTCCATAAATTCTGAATTTCGGAGTCTGAAAAGTGGTGACAATTCCCCCTGTATCGCGTTCAAGACTTCCACTTGTTACCCTAATTTCACCCTTTTCATAGTAGACATTTACATTGAGGCCCTTGGCCGTTGCCCATTCAACACCCACAACGTTACTTCGCTGATTTGTACCGCCATGAGCAATACGCTGTTCCCCGTAAAATTTCATGCGCTTGGTCAGGTAATACGCTGTTCCAAAAGCAAACTGCCCGATAGTGGTACCCGTTCGGTTCATAATACTGTATGAAGCATAAGTGGTATCACCCTTGGTACCGCGGTATCCCAAACCCACACGCGCAGCAGCCCCGGATTCCCCGTAAGAACCCTCTGCAGACACCATTACCGGTTCGAGCACGTCAGTAACAACACCAAGTGCTACCTGGTGACCACCCTGATAAACGTGACCCCGTGACGCGAGCAAAAACTGCGCACGAATGAAAGGATTTACGCTCTGTTTCTCTCCCACGTGGAAGCGGTAGAGAATGGACGGAGAGATATACGCCTCGCGTCCGTATTCATCTTTTCCTGGAAAGCGCTGGGCCCACGAAAATACAAGACCCGCTTGAAGAGAACGCCACCTGTAATTTCCGCTCAGGTCCACCCGCTGAACAACATTCCTGTCAGCGCCTTCTCCTGAATCCACATAATCATAGTAAAAGGCACCTCCAAGAGGCTGTGGACGTCGAGATATTCTCAGGCCATACTGTTCCAGCCCCCCGCTCTGACTTCTACCGCTTGTAAAACCTTTTTCTCGCCTCATATAAAATCCCGATGCGCTGAACCAATCGTTATCACTCCCGAGCTCAACCCGCCAGGCATCCTTCCAGTCCGACCCTGCATCTGTAATGCTCTGAGTATAGAAGCTGACACCCGCATCATCAGACACATCAAGAAATGGTTGAGGACGCCGGGAACGGGCGAATTCAAAGATTCCCCTTACGTACCGGTTAAAATCAAATCGTACATCAATTCCACCGAGCGCATAACTTCCATCTTTTACTGCCGTGACCCCAAGCTTCACATTCTTATGAGGTTCAAGCTCAACTCTTTCACCGTAAAGAATATTTTCCAGGCCATCGCTCAGGTATTCGTACTCCACCACCAGATAAATCTCATGTCCTTCCTGAAAAAGATCTGGCCGCTGCGAAGACACAAATGTGGTTAGAGGATAGTAAAGATCTATCATTCCCGAAGAGTAATCTATTGAATAATCTCTATTTCGTTTCAATACCAGATAATCTACCACCACTCCAGATACATGTTCGCGAAGTTCGACAAGAACTTTCTCAGAACCTTCCACTACGTTTTTACGACGCAAAAAGTACAGGCTACCTCCTGTAGAGCGAAACTCATCGCGTTCAAAAGCAGTGTTTTCGCGACTTACAAAACCCTTCAAACGCAGTGTGGGCAGGTTCTTTAAAAGTTCTGCTGACGAGAATTCATATCTTAGGCCGTAAAGGCTACGGTTGTAATACGTGAGTTCTGTATCTGTAAAAAGCGTATCATACCCCCCAAGAACAAGCGAGGCGTTTTTTCTGAACTGCAATCTCAGGAAGGTATCACCTGCCGAAGCAGTGGCATCCCAGGAACGCGCATCGTCACCGTATTCAGGATATTCTCTATTCAGTTCAATTGCCTGGAAAATTCTATCCGTCCGCTGAGGGGTTATCTGAATAATTTTCTTCCACATTTTTTCAAAATCACTTACTCCACTATCTATCCCGAACTCAAAAGTAAGGCCTTCGGGATGTTCACCGTATCCGTAAACAGAGAGTTTTCCCTTTTTTATGAATTTATTCTCCGTCGAATAGCCAAAAATTCCATAACCCAGCGCATTAATGTAGATGTCTTTTTTATCAAAATATACATTCTTTTTTATCTCCACGTTTTCCTCCGGCAAAAATGCCTGAACGTGAAGCAGTGTTGCAGTTACATTTTCAGGAAAGTGTATAAAGGAATGGAAACGTCCCTCACTGTCCAGGGATACCAACTGTCCATTAACAGTGACGGTACACGAAATCGGCGCTTCACCCGAAATAAATAAATTACGCGATGACAGGTGGATGTCTCCCTCTGGAAGATTAAGCACAAGATACGATCTTACATAACCTTCCTTCACAACGGGAGTGGAAGTGTATTCCAGTACATACCTTACAGGCAGGTGTTCTTTGAAAAAACCTGTAATGTTAAACCGTCCCTGGGGCTGCTTGATAAAAAGAGAAAGTTCCAGACCTTCATTTGCAGGCACATCATAACGTTCACCATCCAACAAAACATATTGAAGTCCCTCTCCTGATATGGACAAATCCACAACCTTTCCCTCTTCAAGGGCGAACTCAAAGGAGGTGGGAGCCCCTACGATGAGATGCCCGAACGAACCTTTAAAGCGCTGCTCCTTACCCGTGGAGTCAGTAATAAAGATAGACAGTTTGTCTTCCATAGGCGGCAACGTATATCTAAAGCGCGCCGACGGATCAACGTCCACTTTTTTACCGTTTACCTTTACCTCCGGTTTAAAAGAAGACAGCTGTAGCAACACCTTGCCGCCTTCGGTCTTTATTTCCACACGTCTGTTACGGGCCATATTCTCAGGGGTATCATTGGGATAAAGAGGTCTGGATTCACCATAACCGATCGTGGTGATTCGGTCAGAAGAAATACCTTCAACAATTACCAGATAATCTTTGACCATTTCCGCACGTTTCTTTGACAGTTCCAGATTGTACCATTCCGGCCCACTTGAATCGGTATGACCCTCAACAATAATTTTCAACTCGGGATTTTCCCGAAGGTAAACCGCCAGTTCTCGGAGTTTTTTAATAAATTCTGGAAGGAGGTAATAAAGGCCCTTTTCAAAATAAACTCCTCTCTCAAGTGTCTTCATCGGTGGTGATGCAAGTACAACAAATGTTTTCACAGAACTGCGGGCATACATGCCATCTTTTTCAGCTTCAATATAAAAAGAATACTCATTGCCCGTGCGTAAAAGCATGTGCCCCGACCTGTCCCTTCCATTCCACGAAAAAGACTTGGGAGGATTACCCGAGCCTTCCAGTGTGTAAATATCCTTTCCTGAAGAATCTTTAATAACAAACCGGTAACTGTCAGGTGGCTCTTGAAAATTATGGGATGTCATAAAAGAAAGCTTTACATCCAGTCGGCCTTTCCGGAGTATGAAGTATCTTTCTTCTTTTCTTACAGAAAGGTCAGCATCTACATACGGAAGTTTTATACGCTTGCCGTTGATGTAAATAACGCCCTTGGCAGCGTTACCTTCTATCACATGATGGGTCATTCTACCCGAGAAGGATCCCCTGTATTTCATCAATGTCTGAAACGGGATTTTTACAGGTTCCAGTTCCATGAACACAGGGAAGTTGACTTTGCGGGTTTCTCCACGCTGAAGTTCAACTATGACTGATGGTTCGGATAGCTGAAACCCCGGTGGCAGATAGGACATATCAGGTTTAACCTGAACCCGCTCGTATATCATTCCGCTTGTACCACTTTCTCCTACTTCAATGTTGTTAATGTGATACCGACCGTATTCATCCGTGATAGAACATGCTCCTTTATCTATACACACGCGAACGCCGGCAATACCGGGCTCATCAGGATCTCTCACACCATCGTAGTCTATATCCATAAACACAGATCCAATAATCCTGGCATTATCCGCGATAGGGTCAGGGGTTACAGCAAGTGTATTCATCGCCTGGTTCGATATGTTTGTGGAATTTACCGCGACAACAGCTTTCAAATTAAATGTACCTTTTGTAACACCTGGTACCGGTACAAAATACCCCACGAAAGTCCGCCTCTCCATGGAGGCCAGAGACGTAAGCGAAAGCGTGTAAGGTGAGCCTCTGGATATTTCCATCTGGCCGTTCTTACTGAAAAGCCTGCCCCGGTAGATTGCGAGTTGAGGCGGCACATCTATCAAGAGTGTTGAAGGTGCGACAGGTAAAGGATTCGGATTCTCAATAACCAATCGAAAGGGAGCCATCGAAGAAGTACCTACGATTTTCTTTAACACCTCCAGCTTTAACTTGAGAAAAGATTGAAGAGCTACCGCGGTATCCACGGACCTGTCAGTAATGTCAACCGGATCCTGGTAAACAGCCGCAACAGTAAGGCCGTTGGAAGGAGATTGTATAACTCCATCGTCCGGGACCCCGGCAGAAAATTCAACTTCTACTCTGTCAGACATAAAAATGCCTGTATTGTCGCCTGTTTCTTCGAGTTTTATAACTTCTCTATCGGCATATTCACCGGGAGCCTGCCAGCCCACAAAAACAACGGCTGTTACTTCATCAGGACTTGCGGTAGCTACATTGCGATCAGGGTCGGAAAGCTCCAGATAGAGGTCGGTGGTATCATTGACGATTTCCAGTTTGGAGCCTCCTGCGTCAACGATTTTTAATACAGAGGGTGTACCCGTATCAACTACATTTGCTTCAGCCTGACATACATCGTCAGGGGCATCCGGATCGGTAAATACAACAGAAATCACCTCGTCGGGATTGGCCGAGATAACTCCGTCGTTTGACTTCACATCAGAAGAATTCCTGTATTTGGAAACGAATATTTCACCGCGAAATACCCCGGTGTTGTCACCGTCCTCCACGAGAGTCAACAGCTCTACGTCCCCGCTTTCGTCATTTCTCACGGTAATCTGCACCTCATCGGGCAGTTGGGAATTTCTATTTTCATCCCTGTCCTGAAGTATAAAGTACATTGTGCTGTTCACGGGGTAAGAGGAAACCTTGGTATCTGCAGCGTTTACAATATCCATCTGGCACGGAGAATTGCCCATGATCTCCGCGCAACTGACCCGAGGATTTTCGCCAACCTCCTGAGTTGATACGCAAAACCGATAACCAGGTTCAACATATATTGCGTTTGCACAGCCTGTTTGATTCAGTTCATCCGCCAGCTCCTGTGAAGTAACAGCCTGGACGTACCCCAGGAAATAACCGTCAGCATATTCCGGGTCTTCAGGATGATAATCCGCAAAAGTCTCCTTTATGGGAATTGAATAACATATACTTTTCGTCTTTCCGCTTGGGTCCTTGACTATATAATTAACACGTTTATACGTATTTGCACTTCCGTCACGCTTGTCCAGGTCATAAACAAAAAAATCAATGCTTGTTGGGGCTGGAAACGTGGTAACAATTCTAATGCTGTCATCCTGGGTTTCATAAAAGTATATTTCCGAATTGGTGATTACCCGAACCTCACCCGAGCAGGAGTCTATCGGAGGGTAAGTATCCGTCTGGCTGATGAAAGTCGCCCTCACATACTGGGTCCCCTCCCCTGTGGCCTCAACACAGCAATCCGGATCTCCTGACACGCCCATCTCACATACACCATTATCATCATCAGGACACGCCTCTTTCACGTTCAAAATCGGGGAACGAAATTTTCCTGAATCGCCGGCTGTTTCCCTTACCTGCACCACTGTACGATCAAGCACATCAGTCTTGGTTCGATCGTAAACCCTTACAGTGGCGGTTATGACATCCAGCACTGAATCGTCCAGGTTCTCGTCTGGGTCCACAATTTCCACCACAAGCTGGGCGCCGGGTTTAATGTACGGGCTGATTCCTCCACCCGCATAGGGCAGCTTGGCTGAGCAGTGAGTCTCCATCACCAGTACAGCGGCCTGGTAGTGACCGTTCTGATTCACCCCTTCAAAACCCGGCGTGGTGGATGGAAGAGCATATCTCATGGGTTCGTCATTGTTGGTATTCCCATCCCATGAATACCAGCCCTGTTGGGAAAGTGTATCTTTCACCGCGACGAGATGTGCAGATTGAAAATTCTGAGTGGTCCCGTCAGGATACAAAACGAGTTGCGTGATATAACCCCACGTCAGCACATCATCTGCACGTGGATTAGACCTTCCCGGGGCACCGATCCCCTGGGAATTGGTCGTAAATGAAACATCGTCACCGTTGGTATATTCAAGAGTTATCCGTGCGTTGCCCACAGGGTTCCCATCTCGATTTATCACATAAACGATTCCATACCATGCCTGCATAACCGCAAGTGTAGTAACGTTGAAAACGTTTCCCGAGGTTCCGGCGATAATGCTGTCAAAATTGGAAGGGGTGGTGTCCACGCTGAAAATGGCTCCCTGGGCGGGGGACCCTGCAAATGTGTTATTCGTAATCACCGGTGACGAAAATATGTCATCCGCGGTACCCGAGGGACTCCGATCAGTCCCGTAGTACGGGGATATGTAAATACACTCTTGTGTACAGTCAGAGAAAGAATTGCCATCTATAGTTGGAGAAGACCCGGAAATATAAATGCCAGTTACTGCGGAAGCAAAGGAATTATTGGAATTGATGGTGACACCTGAGGAGAGGATGACTTGTAGATTGTATGCACCACCTGAAACGCTATTTCCCTGGAGCAAAAAGGTGTTCCCACCTTCAAGGTATATTCCTGTATCCGTGGTATTCGAAATGAGATTATTCTGAAGAGTAACGTTCGATGTCCCGTTAATGGATCTTATACCGTAGTAGTTAGAATTAATTCCTCCGGACCCCGAGACCTGGATTGTATCGCATGCGTCAGCACATACACCGGAACCTGAATTATAACAATTTGAAGTTTCTTCCGCGGAGGGTTTGCCCGCGTTGCTGATGTCCCCTATATTCGACAGCGTTATGTTCGACGAGCTTTCACATGCAACGTTAGCATGAGTATTATTACTTATGGATGTAAGATTGGAAAGAGTAACCCCAGATGAGGAACCGGCGATACGCACGCCGTAATAAAGATTATTTGAGACATCTCCACCGTCAAAGCTTACGGTGGAAGAGTTAAACAAATAAAATCCGGTAGAGCCGTTCCAGCTCATTGAAGTAGAAGATATGGTAATAGTAGAAGAGTTCTTGATTTCCACACCGGATGAAACGTTATTTTGAACAGTGGTATTTGAAATATTAACGGTGGAAGCATTATTTATATCAATACCGACTCCCGAATTGTATGTAATTGTACAATCGGATATGGTGAAGTTCTGCAGTCCTCCATTTGTGGAGGCATTCGCCACGACACCGCTGCCACCGTTGTTATTTACTGAACATGAAGGCCCTGATATGGTTACTCCATCAGCCTCCAGAATATGGACACCACCATCTACATTGTTATTTATGGTATTTTGCTTGATTAAAATATTATCAGAGCTATCACCTGTAATTTGAATCCCATATTCACCATTGTTGCTGATCGTATTTATAGCAATAATGTTTCCTCCAGAATTATTTATAAAAATACCGTGCGAACCACTTGATGAAATAAGACCTGAGTTGTACACAACACTGTCCGTCGCATCATTCAAAAGGTATACACCGTAAAAATGATTCCCAACAATTTCCACGTTATCTGTAACTACGTTCCCGTATGTGCCCACGTCTGAGATGGTAACTCCTACATAAAGTGAATTATCTATAATATTTGAAGGGCCAATCATATTATTATATGCACCATAATTTATGAATACTCCGGTAAAATTTCCATCGATAGTTGAAGAAGCCACACGGTTGTTATACGAACTTTCGGAAATAAAAACGCCGTTTTCTCTATTATCAGATATTGTGCATCCGTAGATCAGGTTGTCGTGAGAACTGAGAAAAATGTAAATGCCCTCGTTGGCATTAGAACTGACAGTGGTACTTGTAATGGTGTTCGAATAAGCACCACCAGCAATCTTGATGCCGTTCTCTCCATTGGATTCAAACGAGCTTCCTTCTATGTAGTTACCTGAAGAACCCGTCCCCAGGATTTCTAATCCGTTAAAATAATTCCACGAAGATGTAATATTAAAAAAACTATTGTTTGAAGCATCGAGAATAACAATAGCTGAACCCTTAAAATTGCTTATGGTCAAATTTTCAAAGCAACTATCCGAAGAATATATCTCGAAAGCGTTGAAAATGCCTGAAGCAGATATCCCGTCCACGTACACTCCTGACGTGCCTCCTGATATAACCACGCCCTCGGTGAGTGTAAGTGCTCCCGAAGTGATAAACACGTGCGTTACAGAGGCAGCAAAAACAATGCCGTCAACTCCCGGCGTGGTATTGGCCCATTCAACAGCTGCACGCAATGAACCTGGACCGGAATCCGCGGCACTGGTCACTGTCGTAACAGAAGCAGGCAGGGAACATGCAGACCAGGCTTCCGGGGCTGTATAGAAAAATGTCATTATAATAAAACAAGTTAAAAGTACCAGTTTCAGTGTTTTTATTTTTCGACGATGAGAATTTCTTTTGTAAAAAGATGAAATAAAAAAATCCTTTTCCACACGTCAAATACACTCATTTTTCAAATTCTTATGGAAGCAATATATATTTTAAATCCCAACCCTCCCTTTACCTGGGCTGATTAATATTTTATAACCTTTTATTATTAAATTCAAGGGAACCCGGCTTTAAACTGTGTAATAAACTTTTTGTCTATTAAAAAATGCAACAAAAAATAAACAGTTAGATATATTTACATTTAAGGCATTTGTTATATTTCTCTCATATTTTTCATTTCTTCTTTATTTGTCGCCACTTTTATTAAAACCGGGAATGCCAACAAACAAAGCGAGTCTTATCAAGGACCAAACCGCACCAATTCGAGAAAGTACTTTTTAAACTCATCGCTATCTGAAAGTTCGAGATGTGCGACTCGTTCAGCAAGTTCAAACGCTTTGTCTATGCATTCATCAAGAATAATTCTTTCACAGCCTCTCAAAGCGGCATTACCTGTAAACGAAATTTTGGATATCTCCACTGGAGGCAGCACATTGAGTTCCACAAGCGCTTCTGCTGTGATATGAAGACCCATTGCTCCCGCAACGATGATTTCCTTTAAATCTTTAATCTGTACATCAGCCTTTCGCAGAAGAACCTCTATTGCACTACGCACCGCGCTTTTTGCAAGCTGAAAATTTCTGATATCGGACTGGTTCACAGTGATGGTGATTTCGGGGCTTCGGAAGAGTACAAACGCACGACCGTTTTCACCCTGTACCACTCTATCACCGAGTTCGCTTTTTATGTGGTACGATTCGCGAATGGTACCATCTTTATCAATTATTCCTTTGCGATGTAGAAAGTGAATAACAGCAAAAAGTCCTGACCCACAGATACCAAGTGGAGTTCGGCGATCACCCACAATTTTCAGAGAAAACCCATCATTTTTCTCTTCTATTCCGCATATAGCTCCTTCAACAGCCGGCATCCCGTGAATTATGTTTCCACCTTCAAATGCAGGCCCTGCAGGGGCGGAAGTAGCTACCAGGTGATTATCCGGGGTTTTAAGCACAATTTCCGCGTTTGTACCGAGATCAACAAAGATGAGCGGTCCGGGCCTTTCTTCTATACTTACGGCAAGAAGACCCGCCGTGATGTCACCTCCAACGAATGGGCCTATTACAGGTACGGTGTCAATGTGAACCTGTGCTTTATCCCCGGCCGCAACCATTTCCACACTCTGGGATGTAAAAACACGCTTTCTCAATGGAAAGGGGTATCGAGTTAACTCTACCGGCGAAAGACCATTAAATATATAAGACATGATGGTATTTCCAGCAACGACAGCTCGTTTGAGGTCTCGGCCATGTACGGTTTTCACTGCTCTCTTCAATCCCTTCTTGAGAAGTGAAAATACCATCTCCCTCATACTTCTCAAATTTTCTTTGTCCTCATCAATGGCGTGGACACGTGAAAGAACGTCTGCTCCGTAAATGCATTGAGGATTATAAGAATTCCCTTCTATGACCTTCGAACGCGAAACAACATCAACAAGAGAAAGGCCGATGGTGGTTGTACCCAGGTCAACGGCGGCAGCACATTCTACACTTTTTGCATGTGGTTCAGAAAAAAAGAAGTTGTAAGAAACAACAGGAACCTCTACTGTGAGGTGGGTGAAACGCCGTTCGCTACAGGCAAGTACATAACCCTGTGCAAGCATTTCACTTGGTACATTTCTCTGCGTAACATCTGATATATCTTTCAAATCTCCATTTACTACTTTCACCAGGCACCTGCCACACCGGCCCGTTCCTCCACATGTAGCAGGAAGAAGAATACCGGCGATTCTGGCTGCGTCAAGTATAGACGCGCTGGAAGATACTGTAACTTCCTTTTTACCCGGGATAAAAAGAATTTTTTTTGGAGGTCCTGACATTTTTTATCTTAAATGATAATAACCTTTATCTCCTCACCCCATTCACTTATGACCGTCTCGAGTGCTTTTGAACCTCCGGCAAATACTGCCGTCGCAATAGCATCGCATAACATGCCATTGTGAGCCAGAACAGTAACGGATTTAAAGTATCGGGCCGGAAAGCCCGTAAGAGGGTTGATAATGTGAGGTAAACGCTGAGTACCAACGCGGAAATATCTTTCGTATCCACCCGAGGTGCATATAAATTCAAAGTTTTTTACCTCGAGCACAGCTGCAATTTTCTCGGATAATGCAGGGCTTACCACTCCTATTGTCCATGTCCTCCTGCGATGGCCGTACAGCAGATCGTCACCGCCTGCATTCACAACAGCCCATGGTGTTCCGGCTTTTTTAAAAATTTTCCATGCTAAATCCAGGGTATACCCCTTGGCAATACCTCCCACATCCACCATAGCACCCGTGTCAACTTTTACCTTCCCCCCGTAAAAATGTACTGA
Source organism: bacterium (assembly GCA_024275095.1). Taxonomy (GTDB): domain Bacteria; phylum JAJRZV01; class JAJRZV01; order JAJRZV01; family JAJRZV01; genus JAJRZV01. Next base: position 17,197 of record JAJRZV010000123.1, read on the forward strand.
ATTGCACGAAGATCCAGCGAGTGCCCTGACAATAGTCTTTCGTGAAGGGAAAGCATTATTCCGTGATGCCATGTCCCACAGCCTGTAAACTCCAAAAATGGCTGGATTGAAATATCCGCCAGTACGCTTGCAAATTTCCACAGCCTTTTTCAAAACCTTTAGCGTATGTGAAGAAACTTCTATCCACTGACCCTGCGATCTATTGAGACGTGAAATATCACTGGTGTGTTTATACTTACTCATGAGCTCAGTTATGGTATCCATCATGTTTTTCACTTCTTTCGTCGCATTTTTATATCCATCGGGAAGGGAAATTTTCACAACAGTTCCCATAGACTGAAATGTAATGGAATAGATACTCTCCTTGTGTTTATTGCAACTCGTACATACCGACAACGACAAAACCAACAACCCACGAAAAACAATTCTCTTTCTCACTGCGAAACAAGCTGGGGAAGCACTTCTCCAGCCTTCCCTCTCAGGGACACATCGGCCGTATATGAAATAGGCGTGGCCTGGGGATTGACCTCGATAATAAATGCTCCACTCACTTTAGCTGCATCGGCAAGCGATGCAGCTGGTTGAACGACACCGGAAGTGCCCACCACCAGGCACACGTCACAGGAGCGAACCCTTTCCATTGATATACGAATCACACCTGAAGGAATGGCCTCACCAAACCACACAACGCCCGGCCTTTCAAGGCTTCCACACCCCGGGCACGTGGGTAACCCTTCAAATTTCACGGTATCATCGAACCTTTCGTTTCCACAGCGTGTGCACCTGTTGATCCATATGTTTCCGTGAAATTCCACCAGCCTCTCATTGCCTGCTTTTCGATGTAAACCGTCAACGTTTTGTGTAATGAGAAAGAAGCGATCCAACAGGCGATCTTCGAGAGTCTTTAATGCCAGATGACCGGGATTGGGCTCAGCTTTTCCAATAATGGACCGTCTCCAGTAATACCATTCCCACACCAGTTCAGGATTACGCGCAAATGCACCTGGAGTGGCAAGCTCTTCAGGGCGATAATTTTTCCACAGTCCATCTTCGCCTCTGAAGGTGGGCACACCGCTCTCTGCGGAAATACCTGCACCCGTTAATACGACCACCCTGGAAGCCCGGAGCAGCGCATCCATTGCTTTTTCTATATCTTCCATGTAAACACCTCACAGGCCCATGATGTGGTATCCTGCATCTACAAAAAGTATTTCCCCGGTAATGCCCGAGGCAAGAGGAGTCACGAGAAAAAGCGCAGCTGAAGCCACCTCCTCGTGGGTGATATTCCTTTTCAACGGTGCACGTTGAGGATAGACATCGAGGATCCTGGAAAAACCTTTTATGCCCCTTGCCGCCAGCGTGTTAAGTGGGCCGGCAGATATTGCATTAACCCGTATTCCTTTTTGTTCTCCAAGCTCCCATGCGAGATACCTGACTATACTTTCCAGTGCTGCCTTAGCCACTCCCATCACATTATAACCCGGTACCACTCGTTCAGACGCCATGTATGTCATCGTAAGCACACTGCCGCCTTCTTCCATAATTTGCACTGCATGGTGGCTCATGAGAATAAGTGAATAAGCACTGATGTCCAGAGCCTGCGCAAAGCCATGGCGTGAAGTATTCAAAAATGAGCCACCAAGCTCCTCTCGTGGTGCAAAAGCAATGGAGTGAATAAGGGTATAAACCTGTCCCTTTTCTGATTTAACTTTCTCAAAAAGATTCTTTACAGCATCTTCATTTGTCACATCACATTCTACCAGTAGTGGCTCGCCCACCTCTCCGGCGATTTCTTCTACCCGACGCTTCAGTTTTTCGTTTTGATAGGTGAGTACCAGTTCAGCCCCGGCTTCATGAAGCCTGCGGGCCACAGCCCAGGCAATGCTGTACTTGTTGGCAACCCCGGCAACAACAGCAACCTTACCAGAAAGGTCCATCTTAACCATGTTCACCTCCAATTCTGTTATTCTTCACATGTGTTTTATCATGCTTTGTTCTTTCTCACAAATATCCCTGCGAACCTTGCGCATTTTAAAATTCGGTCATCGCAGATCAATAGCGTTTTTGCATATTACTTTCTACTACTCTCCTCTGGGTCCCTTTCCCAAACCGTTCTTTTACCAGAACCGAAATGATATAATTGGAATATGAAAAAGAAATTCACTATCACCTTTAAAAGATTTTCCACGTTTCGGGAAGAGAACAAAGAAAGTGAGAGGTGGTGGCTCTCTTTCACACCAGAGGAAAGAGTTGCACTGGTTGATTCAATGATTACCGACATTTTGAAATCAGAGGGAGTGAAGGTTGAAAGTCCACCCAGATTACGAAGAGTTCTTAAAATCGTTAAACGAAAATAACGTCAAATATCTCATAATTGGTGCGCACGCTCTTGCATATCAAGGAATTCCTCGTGCAACGAAAGATCTGGGTATATGGATTGGCAATTCACGGGAAAACGCTTATGCTTTTAAAAGCACTGAAGGATTTTTTTGGAGAATGTTTCGACATTTCGATCAGGGACATCACGGAAGGAAAACATATCTTCCAGTTTGGGGTGGCGCATGTAAGAATCGACATAATTACCGGCTTGGACAAAATTAATTTCGAAGAAGCGTGGAACAAAAGAATAATCGGAAGATACGGCTCCGTCGGCACAAATTACATATCAAAGGAAGACCTCATAAAAATCAAGCACCTGGCAGGAAGGCTTCAGGACATTGCAGACATCGAACAAACTCAAAGCCTTGGAGCCTGATTCTTCGTCCTGATAATAAATATACCTTAACCGCAATGTTGAGTTCAGAGCAATGCACTCGATTACCATGCAGGACTTCACCAAAATATATTTCAAGCGTCTACAATGGATTTTCCAAAAATCCGTGTAACTGTTAAAAAAAACTGCCTGAAAGCTCTGCTCCAGTGATATAAATGCACAACGCATATAAAAAAACAAGGTGTGAGGTATACCCGGGACCGGTTCGAACGTTACACCCCGGGTATCTGTCCGGATGTTAAAACTTTGTAATTGTGCGAGAGTAATACAATGCCGGTATTTCTTGACAGGTTTTTGAAAGCGAGTTCATAATTTGAACTAATATTCAGAAAATGAATGGACATTCAAGAATATTGACGCTTAAAGACCGGGAGCGCAACAGGCGTAAAAAGGAGATAATGAAGGTGGCATCGCGCCTGTTCGCTCAAAAAGGTTATTCCAATACCACCATGGCTGACATTTCGAAAGCCACAGGCTTTTCTATCGGGCTTCTCTACGAAATGTTTGAAGGAAAAGAGCAACTGTACATTATGGTGCACCAGGAAAAAATCACCAAGCTTGCCGAGCAGCTGAGAAAAGTAACAGCATCTGGTACTCCCACCGAAAAGCTGGAAAAATTTATTGAAACTTACGCTTCTTTCTTTGTGAAAGAGCGCGATTTTTTTCGAATTTTTGCTCAGGAACACATGACATTTGGCAAGCGCAGGGGCACACTACTTCGCGAGCAAATCCGACCGGTCATACGTGAATTTTTTCACCTCGTGCGCTCCATAATCAAAGAAGGAGAAAAAAAGGGAGAATTCAATGTTCCCTCTCCCGACGTGGGAGGGTCCCTCGTAATGGGGGGTATTCACGCCACACTGGGGCTCTGGATCACTGGCGAAATTAAAGAAAAACCCCAAATTCTTAAAAGACAGCTGAAATCATTATTGATGAAGGCGGTGAGGCGATGAAAAAGATACCCGTACTTGTCTTATCAGTATGTGCTTTATCCAGTTTTCATCTTCTGGCAGCTGAGCCCTCCTCCCTCACTCTCGAAGAATGCCAGCGCATTGCAATGGAACACAACAAACAATACCTGGCAGCCCTTAAAGAGAAGGAGCGCGCTGATCTCAATTACAACCTCGCGTGGCAGATTTACATGCCGAAACTTTCAGCCAATTTTACGTACACTCTCGCAGAAAAACTCAGGGCATTTGAAATTCCTGAAGACTCACCCCTTTATCAATTTATGAACCTCGCGGGAGAAATATCCTTCGTCATCGACTTTACTTACGACTACAACGTGCAGCTCAATATCGTTCAGCCCATTGTTAACACCCAGATTATTCTCGGTATTGATTCAGCCGCACTGGGCCGAAAGTTGGCCGAGGAAAAGGTGCGCCAGGTGAAAAATTCGGTTCTCTACAACGTAAGAAATGCCTTCTACAGGGCACTTCTCGTTGAGAATCTCGTGGAAGTTGCTCGTGAAGCGCTGAAACTCGCAGAAGAACAATTACGGGTCACGCAGGCGCGGTACAAGGTGGGAGAAGCCATGGAATTCGAACTCCTTAGAAACGAAGTAGAAGTTGCAAACGCCCGAACAGCGCTGATCGAAGCAGAAAACAACCAGAAAAAAGCGTTGCTTTATCTCTTACTTCTCATGGGGCTCAACACATCCCAACTGCCTGAAATTCAGGGACAACTTGAAAAGCCCCGGTTTTCGGGAACAGAAGATGAATACATCGCAATCGCTCTCAAAAAAAGGCCGGAATTGAAACAGATTGACCTGCTCATTCAAATAAAAAAGCGGGAAAAACTCACGCATTCACTGGAATATGCTCCGTCATTGAATGCAATTGGAACACTCAATCTCTTCACGAACGATATTAACGGCCGGTGGCACAATGACTACAATTTCATGCTGGCCCTCTCGTGGAATCTTTTTACGGGGGGAACATCATACACGCAATTGAAATCCGTGGAAGTGGAAATTGAAAAATTATTTCAACAGAGAAAACTCCTCGAAGATACCATAAGAATGGAAGTGAAAAATGCTTTTCTCGATTTGAAAAAGTCCTCCCAGCTTCTGGCCGCCACTGAAGAGGCCGTGAAAACAGCGCAACGCAGTGTAGAAATTGCCCGAGAAAGATTTCGAAACGGGCTTCTCACATCACTCGAGCTCATGGATGCCCAGATGGCACTTCGACGTGCCAGAACAGCTTATTACAATGCTATCTACCAGTACACGCGGGCAGTGGAAAAAATCCACTTTGCGGCAGGAATTATGGACTCATACGTGGAGGGTGAAAAATGACCGGTCACAAGTTGCTCTCTTTGAGGATTGGCTTTGTACTCGTATGTGCTATTGCAGTGATTACATCCTGCAAAAGCCAGAAGAAAGAAGCGTCCTCCGAAAAAAAAGAACAATCACAAGAAGCACAACCCGTTGTGGCTGCAAAAGCCATACGCATGAAACTGAACGATAAAATTCTTCTCATGGGCGATGTACGGGGTATTCGAGAGGCGGATGTATATCCAAAGGTACCTGGAAAACTGCAGGAATACCGTGTCAAAGAACGTCAGTGGGTTAAAAAAAACCAGGTAATAGCGGTGGTTGACCAGGACCTTACAGGAGTAAAGTACAACCCCGCACTCATAAAAGCACCTTTCAGTGGGATGGTGGTACAGCTGTACTTGGACCCGGGTGAAGTCGTAAATCCTCCCACCATGAGCAGAACAATGGGAACGCCTATCGCCCGTGTCGCCGATTTAAAAAAGGTGCGTATTGTCATGCATGCACCTGACAGGTTCGTAAATCGGATACATCCGGGCATGCCGGTCGAAATTAACCTATCGGGTACAGACAGATGGATACGCCGTGGGAAAGTAACCCGCATTACTCCACAGGTAGACCCTCTTACACGGACATTTCTCGTGGAAGCGACTGTTCCTAACCACGACGGCTTGTTCGTTCCGGGGATGTTTGCACGTGTCAGGGTAATTACCCGTACCGAAAAAGACGCTCTCGTAATTCCACGCGAGGCTCTCGTATCTCGAAATGGAAAAACCATTGTGATGAAGGTAGAGGATGGAGTGGTCCGGGAAGTTGAAGTAAAAACAGGAATTGTAACCGACCTTTACGTTCAAATTCTCTCCGGTCTCGAGAAAAACGATATGGTCATCGTAATGGGCCCGGATCTCTTCCACGAAGGCGACCGTGTCACAATCGCTGAGGAGCTGCACCCATGAGAATTGCCGCATTCAGTGTGAGAAGACCTGTCTTTACGTCCATGATCTTCATGGGACTCCTGGTGCTGGGCGTTTATTCCCTGAGATTTCTCCCCGTGGACCTTATGCCGAATATGACTTTTCCGGGGCTCAGCATCATTACCATCTATCCCGGGGCATCACCGGAGGATGTTGAGCAACTTGTTACCAAAACCATCGAAGACTTCGTCAGCACAGTACCCAATCTAAAAGAGATCACCTCTCAATCCTTAGAGAACATCTCTGCCATCACCATGCGTTTCCAGTGGGGAACCAACATGGACGAAGCGGCCAATGACGTGCGCAGCCGGATAGACATGGCCAAGCGCCTCCTGCCCGAAGACATCGAGAATCCGGTCATATTCAAATACGACATGTCCATGTGGCCCATCATGTTTTATGGAGTGCTTGCAAAGGAAAGTTATCCCAAGCTTCAAGAAATTTTGAAAGACAAGATTGTTGACCCGCTCAAACGCATTCCAGGCGTGGCGATCGTGGACATATTCGGCGCACCTGAAAGAGAAATCCATGTGTACGTAAAACCCGACCGCCTCGCAGCATACAATCTTTCACTCGAACAGGTAAAAAAAGCCATAGCAGCCTCGAACCTTAACATTCCAGCTGGACACATCAAAATCGGCACACGTGATTATGCCATCAGGGTGCCTGGAGAATACACTTCACTGAAAGATATAGAAAATACAATAGTAGGATACAAATTAACCCGGACGTTCAGGCCGGCTCCCATTCTTTTAAAAGACGTTGCAGATGTGGTGGATTCATTCAAAGACAAGGAAACTGTCGTGCGCGTGAACGGTGTCCGCGGAGCCCTGCTTATGATTCAAAAGCAATCCGGGACAAACACAATTGAAGTTGTGGAAAAAGTGAAAAGCGCATGGAAGAACTCAAAAAGAATCTTCCCTCCGATGTAAAAATATTACTTGCCATAGACGCATCCAAGTTTATTAAACGATCAATATCCAACCTCACACAGGCGGTATTTTTTGGAGGCCTGCTGGTTATACTTGTTGTATTTATATTTTTGAGGCATCTGCGTGGGAGCTTTATCATCAGTTTAACTCTCCCTTTTTCGTTAATCGTTGCTTTTACGTTCATGTATCTGATGGGTTATTCCATCAACATGATCTCACTGTTTTCGCTGGCGATCGCTGTCGGCATGGTGGTGGATAATGCCATTGTGGTGTATGAGAACATTTACCGCTTCCGCACCAAGGGGATGAGTGCGTCCGAAGCTGCTGTTGAGGGAACGGCAGAAGTGGGGAATGCCATCACAGCAGGAACCCTTACCACGGTTGCGGTGTTCCTGCCCATCATTTTCACCCGTGGAATAGCAGGCGTACTGTTCAAGCAGCTTGGTTCCATTACAACCGTCGTCATACTTGCCTCGCTCTTCACAGCACTTACACTTACACCCATGCTTTCCTCTCTCCTCCTGGCGAAGAAAAAAACCGGCGAGAAAACAGGATTGCTGGGGTTTTTCTACAGATTGTTTGAAAACTTTTTCAACGCTCTTGAAAATACATACAGATGGGCTCTCACAGTCGCTCTTAACTACCGCAAAACGGTGATTACGTTCACGGTACTCCTTTTCTTCGTCAGTTTATGGAGCATCCGTTACATTGGAACAGAATTCATGCCCGAGGAAGACCAGGGTGAAGTAAGGGGCTTTATAGAACTGCCCCTGGGCACCCGTGTGGAAAAAACAGACGAGGTTGTTCGAAGAATCGCCAAAATACTGAAAGAAAAAGTGCCGGAAAGAGAAATCTTTTTCATGCGTGCAGGTGCGACAGAAACAGGCTTCGGAGCCATGATGGGCAGAAAAGAAGGCACCAATACCATTCTCTTCGCGTTAACGCTTGTGCCCAAGGAAAAACGCACACGCAGTAACAAGGAAATTGCCCATTTTCTTGAGCATGAGGTTTCCAGAATTCCGGGGCTGAAATCAGCTGATTTCTTCACCGAAGACCCCATCAATGCTCTTGCCCTCGGAACAACGAAGGCTTTTACACTTGAAATATATGGCGATGATTTTAAAACGATGGAAGCATTTGCCAAACGCGTCAAAAAGGCACTTGCAAAGGTCCAGGGGCTCACAAGCATTACAATCTCCCGTGAAAAAGGAAAGCCGGAAATCTGGATATATCCTGACCGATGGAAAGCAGCGCAGGTTGGACTGAGCATTTATCAGATTGGAACGGAGCTGCGAACACTTTATGCGGGTGACGTTGTATCCAAATACAGGGAAAAAGGAAAGGAATACGACATCGTGGTCAAATCACCACCATCATATCGTGATGAACTCTCCGATCTATCTCAAGCTGTATTTGTGAATCCTGTAGAAAAGTGGATACCGTTAGATGTATTTGCCGAGTACCGCACTGGTGCAGGACCTGTTGCTGTCGAAAGAAAGGATCAGCAACGTCTAATCAAAGTAGAGGCTGACATTTACGGCAGACCACTGGGAGCCGTAACAGCGGACGCAAAAAAGGTGCTTGCACGAGTCCCCATACCTGCTGGCGTTGACTATAAATTCGGCGGCCAGATAGAAGAACAAAAGGAATCCTTTGCCGATCTGGGAATTGCACTCCTGCTGGCTACTCTGCTCGTTTACATGGTCATGGCTGCTCAGTACGAATCGTTTCTGGACCCGTTCATTATCATGTTCTCGGTTCCCTTTGCAATAACAGGAGTACTTCTGGGACTTCTCCTTACCGGAACAACGCTCAATCTCATCACCATAATAGGCACAATTACCCTCGTGGGTATAGTGGTGAACAATGCTATCGTGCTTGTTGATTATTCCAACATCCTGTACCGTCGAGGACTTCCCATCAAGGATGCCCTTGTTACCGCAGGTACAACGCGTTTGCGGCCAGTGCTCATGACAGCCATCACCACCATATGCGGCATGGTTCCCCTCATCGTCATGAAACGCGAAGGTTCCGAACTCTGGAGACCTTTCGGAATTTCTGTCAGCTCCGGCCTGGCATTTTCAACTTTTATTACACTGATATTTGTACCCGTGCTCTACTCTATCCTCAAAGCAAGAAAACAGGCTCGTTAAACCGGACCGAAAGCGAACTGCTCTAACAAAGAAAGTTTGGCCCATTCCGTTTGAAAAGTTGTGGCTTGAAATGCCAAGTCGGAGTAAATTAGAGTTTGCTCAGTTGAACCTTTGCACCCTTGTGATCCGGGTTAATCTCCAGGGCCTTGAGAAATGAATCTCTCGCCTCTTCTATACGCCCCAGGTTCTTCAAGACAACCCCGCGGTAGTAATAATTGCGTGCCTCCTCGGGCTCAAGTTGAATAGCTCTGTCAAACATTTCAAGAGCCTTTTCCAGTTCCGGTTCATGCCCGGGAAAATCCGCTGCGAGTGCAATCCCCAAACCTGTGAAGTATTCTCCCCTGGTAGGATCGAGCTCCACGCTCTTCTGAAAAAGCTCCAGGGCTTCCTTTTCTTTTCCTGTTTTAAAGAATTCCTTGGCCAGTTCAAAGAGTTTCTTCGCCTTTTGAGGATCCTGAGGAGTAGCAGCTGTTGCGACTTTTTCTTCTTTTGAAGGAGTCGCTGCCGGTTGTGTTACCGCTGCTTCCGGTTCGGCAGGAATTTCGTCCTTTTTAACGACAACAAGAGTCCGCATGAGAAGAAGTGCTCCTATCGTCCGGTACACAATATCCTCTTTGCCCGGAAATTTTTGAGAAATTTCTTCTACCGTCCGTTTACCGTCAATAGAAGATATAATTTGGGCCTCTGTTTTCTTGAGGGTAAGTTCCCTAAACCGGTACTTTGGGTCCTTCGTAAGAGCAACGACCGTGTTAGGACCTCCCACCAGCCTGCGAAGCTCATCCATCGGAAAGCGTTTGCGTATGCCTTCCATAATGAGATTGGCCGCGGAAATTTGAAGGGGAATAATATCATCATCCAGCATTTCTTCCGGAATAAACTCGTATGTTCCCCCACGCCACTCAAAAGTACTGTAAATAATTTCCTCAATCTGGCTTACAACCGCGTCTACAAGTTCATCGGGTTCCAACTTGCCCTGCTCAACCAGTACCTCTCCCAGCTTCTTCCCTGTCTCGGCAGATATCTCCAGCGCATCTGTAAGGTCATCTCTGGTGATTTTCCCAATGCGTGTGAGATAAGCTCCCAAACGATCGTTTTTGTCATTACTCGTTGCATACACAGGCATCCCCATCTGGAAAAAGATGTTTTTGACGGTGCCATCCTTTTTGAGCCGGAGTATCCCGGTATAGCCCTTTATATAAGCATCCAGCAAAATTTCAGGTACCGATTTCTCTTCCAGTGAACCTTTCAGTTCGTCCAACAGTACACCCTCCTGAAAAAATCCTGTCAGGTGGAAAACAAATCTCTACCCTCTTTCGACTCCGTATGCTTTTTCAACGCTTCATTCCTCCGTTAAAATATAAATCTAACACAGTCTTTTAACTAATTCATCCTTCATTAACAACAAACCTGTATTTTTCTTCCGCGATCATTTTAGAGCGTTGAAACAGGATCAACATCAATATCCAGTTTCACGGTCTTGCGGTTGATGTTACCGGCGAATTGACGCACTTTAAAAAGCACCCTGTGCATAGCAGGGGCGGTCGGGCATTTGAGTATTACCTGATACCGGTACCTTCCACGCAGGTAGTGATACGGTGAAGGTGAAGGGCCAAGTACGCGGACATTTCTACTTTCCGCTACAGTGCTGATGTCATCAACCAACTTAACAGCTGTTTCTTCCGCGTACTCAGCCCTGGTACCCGAAACCGTGATAACCACCATCCGCGTAAAGGGCGGATACCCAAGAGTTTCTCTTCTCGCCAGTTCATCCCTGTAAAAGGCTACGTCATTACTTTCCTGAATGTACCGAATAATCCTGTTGTCAGGTGAAGATGTCTGAATAATCACCCGCGTTTCACCACCCTCCCTTCTGCCGGCCCTGCCAAGCACCTGCTTGAGAAGCTGAAACCCCCTCTCCGGAGCACGAAAGTCAGGGATATTGAAAACGGTATCAGCGGATACCACCCCTATCACGTCCAGGCGGGGAATATCCAGCCCCTTGGCCACCATTTGCGTACCGATAAGGACATCTATTTCCCCCCTTTCAAACTTCCCCAGAATCCTGTCTGCTTCTCCACGACGAGCTGCCACGTCTGAATCGAGCCTTGCGACCTTCAGCAGTGGGAACAACTCTTTCACTTCTTCCTCCACACGTTCGGTGCCGAAACTGCGAAAGTTGCTTTCTGAAGACCGACACAAGGGACACGGAGAAACCCCGGGTTCCGTGTACCCGCAATAGTGACACTGCATTGCGTACTTTTTTTTGTGATACGTGAGGGTTACATCACAATGAGAGCACTTCCACACATATCCACAACCATTGCATATACGAAAAGGTGAATAACCCCTGCGGTGTGCAAGAAGAAGTACCTGACGGCCCCGATCAACCGCTTCTTTCACAGCACCAAGAAGCCTTGGAGTAAAAAGACGCCTGTGTGAAGGATGCAATTTAACGATTTCGATGTTCTGCGGTTCTGCTCCCCGGACTCGCTTTGTCAGGGAAAGGCGTGTATATTTGCCTGTAATCGCATTGTGATAGCTCTCCAGAGAGGGAGTCGCAGAACCCAGGAGTACAACAGCATTTTCTAACTTTCCCCTCACCACTGCCACATCCCTTGCATTGTATGGGACAACATCTTCCTGTTTGTAAGAAGTATCATGCTCCTCATCCACCACGATAAGGCCCACGTTTTTCACGGGGGCAAAGACAGCAGAACGCACGCCAATCACGACTCTGAATTCTCCTGCGAGGATGCGTTCGAAATATTCCGCCCGCTCGGTACGCGTGAGGCCACTGTGAAGTACCGCCACCTTGCCCAGGGCCGTTTTTATCCTCGCGAGCAGATGTCCCGCGAGGGCGATTTCAGGAAACAAAAGAATTACACTGCGTCCTTTCTCAAGCACCTTTTTAGAAACTTCGAGATACACCTCCGTCTTTCCACTCCCTGTTACACCGTGCAACAGAAAGGTTTTAAACAAGTTCTCGTCAATATATTTTTTTACAGCATCCACTGCTCCCAGCTGCTCTGGGGTCAGAGTTGCCCGGGGACCCTTAACATCCATACCCGGGCTCTCGCTCAGGGGCCTGGTTAAATCAACAGGTTGAAGTACCTTTTTTTTCACAAGGTTTTTGACCACTTTGAGACCAGAACCTCCATAATGAGCCAGGAGTTCAGAAGAAAGAGCTATGGTACGCCACCGTATAAATTCAATAATATCCCTTTCATCACCCGAGAAATCTCCGCTGTTTATATTTCTATCCACCAGCATGAAAGCCTGATATTTCCGCACGTTTTCCCCGCGCTTCACAGATGCTTCGAGTATTGAAATAAAGCCTTCTTTTTCAAGTTTTTTCAGTCTGGACCTGGTGACACCGATATTCTCGACTGCCCGGCGCAGCGTTATTCTTCCACGCTTTTCAAGTGCCTGGCGCAGGCGGTCTTCTGCTTCGGAAGACGGCCTAAAGTAGCCAAAACATTCTCCCCTTTTCACCATCATGCGGGATTCGATGAACCGACCGTGGCTGAGAAGTATGCTGAGAACATCGCCAAGACATGCCTGATAATAACTGCTCACCCACTCAACAAGATTCAACAATTCCAGAGAGAATGCAGGTTCATCGTCGAGCACCTCTTCTATTTCCTTCAGCATTACACCGTCCGGAGCCACACCACCGGTACGAAAAACAACACCCGTAATCCTGCGTTTTCCATACGGTACAATCACTCTCACGCCTGGACTGACCCGACGAATGTAAGGATGAACGGCGCGGTAAAAAAACAGGCCATCAACAGGAAGCGGCACTCCTACCTGAACCAATATCTCCCCTGTTTCCACTGGCTGGTCGGTATGGCCGATAAGTTCCATCCCGCTGCTTTACCTTCCCGACATCCAGAACCGCTGGCTAAAGCTGATGCTGAACATTTCATCAATAGCATCTGATGAGATGGGCGAAGCCCCAAACACCTCTTCCCATACGGTAAAACTTTCCATACACAGGTAAACAAACACATCACTTCCGGCACACTTTCGGATAACACCATACACGTAAGAATACATCTCTTCACGCAATGGCCTGATATACCTCATTTTCCCATCAGCGCATTTTACCTGCTCGCGGATAAATCCACGGCATTTCTGCCGGTAGAGTATGGACATGCGTGCAGGATACCGCAATGTTCCCAGGCTGATCCACGCGACCTTCTCCGGTGGTATTCGACGGAATATCTCCTCCACAATCGCCCTGTATTCACGACGCCATCGTGGATAGTAAACAAGCGGATCGAAATGAAAACCCACAGGATAACCGCGTGACGCCACCTTGGCCGCTGCTTTTATCCTTTCCACAGGGTGTGGTGACTTGCTCTCCAGCAGTACAGCCGGAGTCTCAGCATTTAGTGACCAGGAAAACACCACATGGGGTTTACCACTGAGAGGTTTTATCCAGTCCACATGTACGTGCTTCGTCTTAAATTCAAGAATCGCGCCTTCCAGTGCGTCAAATTGTTCCATAAGCCGGGTATTGAGTGGAGCAATAAAAGGATAAGAAAGAGAATCAGAAAGCTCTCCTGTACCAAAGCGTGTTACTTTTCCCTCTCTTTCTCCAAGTACATTCATGATCTGGCAAAATATCTCTTCCAGGTCTGTATTCACGAGTGTATAAGGTTTGCCCAGATATCCGTGAAGGATGCAGTAAGCGCAATCCAGAGGACACCCCTCTACCATGTCAATCACGTAATAACCACAACAAATGTACGGTGGTAACGTTCCGGGACACGGATGCACCACCTGGCCGCGTATATCGGTAAGTAGAATATCCCCCGGCTGAAAATCGTGTGCACTTGATTCTGTAATTTTCACACCTTCCATTTCCGGCTTCCAGCGCGCTTCCGGACGGGCGTAAATCATTAATTACACCTTTTTATCCCTGAGTATACGCCACGCTCTCTCCAGCACCTCTTTCAGCCACGGCGTCAATTCAGAAAGATTCTTCTGCGCCACTTTCGACCCGTAATGAACTTCAAGTACCACTTCGTCACTTTCCAGGGTCCGATCCCAGCGTAGCTTGAACGGGCCACGTTTGCGTACTTCCAGGTCCAGCTTGTCCAGAGCTTCATTCACAGCCCATAACCGGGGCCTTGCCATGCGTTCCACATAATACATGAACATGCACGAGGAGTGTTCCTCCCGCATCAACTTATCCAGCCAGGCGGCGGTCTCTGCTGCACCCTGGCGATCGTATATATTGGCCGCAGCCTCCATAAGCAAGCGCACGCGCGAGATGGACAGATTATACTTTTCAGCAGCCCGGGCCACTGCGGCCTGAATCTCACGTGGCAGGAATACCGCCCACTCATAAAACTTAAGAGTTGCACGACGCTTCTCCAGCACAGAAGCAAGAACAGGATCAAGGTCTTTCACCCTTGCGAGAATATTTACCACCTCCACAGAAGGCTCCAGTCCGCATGGGGGAAGAAGATGTGATGCCACTTCTTCCACCGAAAAGTTCGCTTCCAGCACAATGCACACACTCTGGGCCGCCTCTCTCATGCCACGCGATTTATCCCAGAAATTTCTTCTGCACCGCTCCCTCATCGCATCCAGCAGCGAACCTTCTACGAGCACAACGGGTATATTCGTTTCGTGCTTGAAGGCTTCTACCCGGGAATACCCGTCAATCAGAACATATCGCTCTCCTTCACGCCATACAGCAAGAGGGTTCAGCAAGCCATTACGCCTCACGTCTTCAACGACGGCTTCATTTACGGGGCGTGTGAAAAACCGCGCATCCTTTTTAATATCTTCTTCGTGGAGCAGAAGCACTTTCATCCGGAAGTGTTCCTCCGTATTTAAGAATCCTGGCCGCATAATCCCGTGCAGCTACAAGCCTACCCCGCTTAAGCGCTCCCTGATAGAGGATGTTGAGCTTTTTCAAAAGGGCTTCTCTTGCCATGGCCTTCATCTCGTCAGGTGCTTCACCTTCGAGAAATTTCTCTATCGCGTATACGCGGAAACGATCCATAGCTTCGTATTTACGGGATAATTGATCTGCGTGACCACCACGCTTTATCACAAGTTTTTCAGGAATGTAACCCACTTCAAACCATGGCAAAACCCTGAGCCACATGTCGTAATCTTCACATGCAGGGAGCGATTCATCGAAAAGCCCGACACGTTCAAATATTTTTTTGTGCACCATTACGCAGGAAGGGGAAATAAGACACCTCTCGAAAGATCTCTTTGTAAAATCATCACCCCGCTTCATGTGCTTTTTCATTGGATTTACGACTTTACCCCGCCTCACCCAGATCTCCTCTGTCTGTGAAATAAGAACATCAGGGTGATCCTGGTGAAACTTTTTCTGTACTTTCAATTTTCCGGGAAGCCACAGGTCGTCTGAGTCGAGGAACGCAACCCATGGATAAGAAGCTGCCTGGACACCTGCATTTCGAGCAGCGGAAATTCCTGCATGAGCAATGCGTACGTACCGAACTGCGCCTTTAAACATATCCGCAAACAACGGTGTCCGATCATCAGACCCGTCATCAACGACGATAACCTCATCAGCAGGACTTTTTTGTGCGAGTACCGACCACACGGCTTCTTTGAAAAACTCCTGGCGGTTATATGTGGTAATAATCGTACTGACTTTCATAAACACGCCTCTTCAAGTACCGCAAGTACATCCTGCATTTTTTTTCGCACCATATTCAGTCTCAGAGCATATACATCTTCCGGGTTTTCGTCAGCAGCATCTGTAATCACCTTTGCCACGCCCACCCTGGAACCCTGTTGCTGAAAGAATCTGGCCACGTGATAGGCTTCCATATCCACCGCTGTGATACCATCAAGTGCCAGTTCTTGTTTCTTTTGAACACCTGCAGATTCGTCAACAGTGACCATAATTCCCTGGATTACATTCGAACTCCGCTGTTTACCGAGCGTGGCCATAAGCCATTCTGCTGCCTCTAATAAAACATCAGGTTCACCAGTACGCTGGAGCTTCAAAGGAATAACAATATCTCCAGGCCTCACATCCTGCCGAACACCTCCTGCTGAACCCAGAACGATGCACATGCCTGGTAGAGAGTCATTCTTCGCATTTTTCAGCTTTCGTGCCTTGAACCCCGCATCAATCCACAGCAGGCGTGTGGACAGGCCACGACTCTCTTTCTCGCCGGTAAATACAATCAGTAGTTCGTGCCTCTTTTTAACGAACATTTCAGCGGTACTCCACATAACATTTTATACGTAATCACTTTTTCATCGAAGGGGTACCCGTTCATGCACAACAAAAAACAGTCCGTCGCACGAGACACATTAAGCATTACCATGTTCCACGTGTCTCAGAAATCACTATTCTTTAAGGGTTAGGCTCTAGCCAGCCAGGTGCATATCAGCTTGATTGTTCAATTTCCGGGACGGTTTGAATTAACATAACCTTAACATTTTCTCAAAGAATACCAAACACTACGGTGTTAATGTGTTAAATTTAAAAAGACATTAAGTGAGGAGCCATCCAATGGCGAGGGAAACGATTTTAATAATTGAAGATGAAGAAGATATACTCGAACTGGTGGCGTACAATCTCGAAAAAGAGAACTACCGGGTGCTCAAAGCTGAAAGCGGTGAGGACGGCGTCGCACTGGCCAAACGCGAACTGCCTGACCTTATCATACTCGACCTCATGTTACCGGGAATAGATGGACTGGACGTGTGCCGTGAATTGAAACGAGAGGATAAAACCGCCGGCATTCCCATCATCATGCTTACTGCAAAGGGTGAAGAAGCAGATATTGTGGTGGGATTGGAACTCGGGGCGGATGACTACATTACAAAACCCTTCAGCGTAAAAGTTCTCCTGGCACGCATAAAAGCCGTCATCCGCAGGAGCAAGAGGCAGTGTCACGAAAATTCCTCTACAACTTTAAAAATCCACAACATTGAAATTAACCCCGCGAAATTCGAGGTAAAAGTCAACGGTAAGGAAGTAAGGCTCACGGCGACAGAATTCAAAATTTTAAAATGTCTCGCTGAAAAGCCTGGATGGATATTTACACGTTCACAAATTATGGATGCAGTACACGGTGAAACATACATAGCCACCGATCGCTCTATCGACGTTCAAATCGCAGGATTGCGGAAAAAACTGGGACCAGCGGGTAAGTTTATAGAAACCGTAAGAGGTGTAGGTTACCGGATAAAAGATGAAGAATAAAAACAAATACACCCCGGGAAGACAGAGTCTTTTCTGGCAAATATATCCGGCATTCCTCGCTGTTGTGGCGCTGGCAGTACTGATAACCGGAATATTCTCCGCGCGACTTTTCAAAAATGAATTGATAAATCACACCAAACGAGAGTTGTTTATCGCAGCAACCACGATAAGAGAAATCCTGTACAATTCCCCCTTTGACAGGTCGTATCTGGATGAAGAATGCAAAGACCTCGGCCGCAAGACAGGGGTGAGGATCACGTACATTGCACTGAATGGCACGGTTCTGTGTGACTCGGAAAAAGACCCGGCCACCATGGACAACCACGCCGACCGCCCTGAATTTAAAGCAGCACTGGAAACAGGTACAGGAACATCCATCAGATACAGCCATACCCTTGAAAAAGACATGATGTATTTTGCACTGGCCCTCAGAAACCCCGCAAAGGGACACCCGGAGGGAGTCCTTCGAACGTCCGTGCCACTGGCATCGATCAAAATAGTCTTGCAAAAGAGGTACGGAGAACTTTTATACACCGGCCTGCTTGTCGTACTCATCGCCGCCGTGGTCAGCTTTGTAACAGTAAAGGCTCTTACCAGGCCCCTGGAAAAACTGAGGGAGGGAGCGGAAAGGCTCGCCAGCGGAAACTTTAACTACAGAATTCAACCTGAAGGAACAAGAGAACTCTACAGGGTAGCAGAAGCCCTCAATCAAATGGCCCTCCAGATTAACAAACACATAGAAACGATCTCTCAGAGGCAAAAAGAACTGGAAGCGATATTTAACAACATGGCTGAAGGGTTGCTCCTCATCAACGGAAACGGTGAAATCGTCCAAATCAACAAAACCCTGTGCAAAATGATTGGATCTCGATCCTCTGAAATAAAAAATATTTCTCAGATACCCTCTCTCATAAATATCTATGAAAACACCATGAATTCCGGAAAATGCGTGGAGGATGAAATAATATTTACAGCTGGAAAGGAAGAAACACACGTCAGGGTTCGATCCGTGCTGATAGAAGAAGGAGGTGGAGAAAGAGGTGTACTGATGGTCCTCAGTGACATCACCCGCTTGAAACAGTTGGAAGAAATCAGGCGACAGTTCGTTGCCAACGTATCCCACGAACTCAAAACTCCGCTTACGGCCATAAAAGGTTGTATTGAAACCATTCAAAACGAGGAATCATCCGCGCCGCTGTCCGCATCAAAAACGTTTCTGGACATCATTGCCAAAAACGCTGACAGGATGCACGCCATTATAGAAGACCTGCTTACTCTCGCACGCATTGAACAGCAGGAACAAACCAAACGCCTGGATATCCAGTCCTGTCACCTCGCCAGGATACTGAATTCCGCGGTTGAATCCGCAATGCCAGGCGCCCGGGAAAAGAACATATTATTACACGTGGATTGCGAGAAAGGCCTTGCTGCTGAACTGAATGCATCACTTATGGAGCAGGCGGTGTTTAACCTGGTGGATAATGCCGTAAAATACAGCGAAGAAGGCACACGTGTTGAGATAAAAGCCTGCAGAGATAACAATGATATCGTAATTCAGGTCATAGACGAAGGACCTGGTATTCCTCCAGAACACCTGCCTCATATCTTCGAGCGATTTTACAGAGTGGACAAATCACGCAGCCGCAAACTCGGTGGCACAGGTCTGGGGCTATCAATAGTTAAACACATCGCCCAGTTGCACGGTGGACGTGTTGAGGTAAAAAGTACGCCCGGTAAGGGTACAACATTCACAATACGCATACCCGTACAGCACAAAAATCTTATATAAAAACAATCTGCATTTCATCCGTATTCACGGCCAGCAAATTGTGGAACAGTATTTTACTTCAAATTTTCAACGAATATTAACCGAGCCTTAACAAGCAACTAACAAAGGAATGTCATATTTACAGGTAGAAAAAAACAAGCATGAAAAAGGAGGAAAAATGAAGAAAAGTATCACCGCACAAGCAGCAGGCTTTATGCTTGCATTCTTTGTGGTTATCGGCGGGTGTGGTAAAAGCGACAACAAAAGCGGAGCGACAAGCCTGGAGGCACACAAACAACGAAATAACAGGGTAAAAACCATCACAGGTGCCGGGGCTACATTCCCTTACCCCGTTTATGCACAATGGGCATTCAGATATCACAACCTTACCGGTATCAAAATCAACTATCAGGCCATCGGCTCAGGCGGCGGCATCAGGCAGATCAAATCAGGTATTGTTGACTTTGGAGCCTCGGACGCCCCGCTTACAAAGGAAGAGCTGGATGCTGCAGGACTCGTTCAGTTTCCCATGATTATAGGTGGGGTTGTAATTGTGGTGAATATTCCCGGTGTTGCGGCAGGGGATCTAAAACTCACACCGGAACTGCTCGCAGACATCATGAGAGGACGAATAAAAAAGTGGAATGATTCACGCATAAAAAAAATCAACCCGGCTGTTAATCTACCAGACCTTGACATCACCGTTGTACACAGGGCGGATGGCTCAGGTACCACCTGGATTTTCACCGATTACCTGAGCAAAGTTTCACCTGAATGGAAAACCACGATCGGCAGGGGCAAGGCTGTCAGGTGGCCTGCTGGTATCGGTGGTAAAGGCAACGAAGGAGTATCTGCCTACGTAAAACGAATCAACGGAGCGATCGGCTACGTGGAGTTCGCTTATGCATTGCAAAACAACATGGCATACGTACTTTTGAAAAATCGAGCCGGCAATTATGTGAAACCCGCCATTGAAACGTTCCAGGCAGCAGCAGCAAATGCAGACTGGGAGCACGCTCCGGGATTCTACCTGGTACTCACGAATCAACCCGGCAAGAACACATGGCCCATTACCGGTGCCTCGTTCATCCTGATGCACAAGGAGCAGCCTGACGCTGCAAAAGCACGCGCGATACTGGATTTTTTCCACTGGTGTTACAGGCACGGGAAAAACGACGCGGTTAAGCTTCACTACGTGCCTTTACCGGACAAGGTGATCACGGCTGTAGAGAGAATGTGGGCCAGCGAAATAAAAAGCCACGGCAAGCGTGTGTGGGAGGGAAAATAAGCCCCGGACAGGAGTGAATTTAATGTTCTGCAAAAAGCAGAAGAACATGACACAGGACACACTGTTCAAACTCGCAACTGGCACCGCAGCATTTCTGATACCACTGATAATGGGGGGTATCCTGGGGGCCCTTGTATTTAATGCGCTTCCGGCAATACGAGCGTTCGGGTTGAAATTCTTAATCACCAACGAGTGGAATCCCGCCACGGGAAAATTCGGAGCCGCAGCAAGTCTTTTCGGCACTGTACTCTCCAGCCTGATCGCAATGTTGATGGCTGTACCTGCAAGCCTGTTTATCGCCGCATTTCTTTCCGAATTTGCACCCCGGTGGCTGAAAAAACCGGTACGGTATGGAATAGAAACGCTGGCAGCCATTCCCAGCATCATTTACGGAATGTGGGGACTTTTCGTCGTTGCTCCATTTATGTCACAGCACGTCCAGCCCTTCCTCACCAGGTATTTCGGCTTCATACCCCTGTTCAAAGGACCACCCATGGGCATTGGAATGCTTAACGCGGGATTCATACTGGCCCTGATGGTACTCCCTTTCATCACATCGGCCATGTACGAAGTATTTGTCATGACTCCTCGAGAAACGCGAGAAGCCGCATATGGAGCAGGAGCAACCGCGTGGGAAGTTCTTTCCAGGGTAACACTACCACAATCTCTGCCGGGTGTGGTCGGGGCTTTATTCCTGGGTTTCGGTCGTGCCATCGGGGAAACGATGGCTGTAACGTTCGTCATCGGCAATACTCACCAGATCTCGTCCAGCCTCTTCAGTGCAGGAACAACCATAGCATCCACGCTTGCAAACGAATTCACCGAAGCCTCTGAAGGAATTTATCTTGGGGCTTTGTTTGAGCTCGGCATAATACTGCTGTTTGTAAATTTGATCGTAATCGTTATCGGCCAACAGTGGCTCAAAAAACTCAAGCAGCGCGGATTCTGAAAATGCGAATTCGGAACACGCGGGCGAGGCGCACGATAAATAATTTAATCAAGCTCATATCACTTGTATCAGCCGTTGCAGGAATCGCCGTTTTGTTCTGGATCCTCGCGGATGTATTTGTAAAAGGTGCCGGGGCCATCAACTGGCAATTTTTCACAGAGCCTCCTCCACCACCAGGTGCGGGTACGGGAGGACTCGGAAACGCCATAATTGGAACCTTATTGATGATAATCTTTGCCACCCTCACAAGCGTGCCAGCCGGCGTGTTTGCGGGGGTATACCTTGTAGAGGTCAACCCTCACTCAAAACTCAGTGAATGGATAAGATTTCTAACCAACACCATGATGGGGATACCTTCGATTGTCACGGGGCTTTTCGTATACGCTGTACTTGTTAAACCCATGGGCACTTTTTCCGGTTATGCCGGTGGTGTGGCGCTTGCACTCATAATGTTTCCGGTCATCACGCGTACCACAGAAGATGTGTTAAAGCTCGTGCCCGATTCCGTTCGCGAGTCCGCCCTGGCCCTTGGTGCAAAGCGATGGAAAGCCACGTTCAGTGTTGTGTTCAGGACCGCGAGTTCAGGGCTTATCACCGGGAGTCTTCTCGCTGTCGCCCGAGTAAGCGGAGAAACGGCTCCATTGCTTTTTACCGCTTTAAACTCTCCCTACTGGCCGGAATCGCTCGCGCAGCCCACAGCAAACCTCACAGTTACCATATTCAACTTCGCCATGAGCCCCTATCCTGAATGGCAAAAGCTGGCATGGGGTGCATCGCTCCTTATCACCACGGGTGTACTGCTGGTAATACTCCTGGTCCGCACAGCACTATCCAGAGGAGGAAACAAATGAGTCAACCGGCTGTATCCCCGGTAAATCAGAAAAGGAGCAATATTGCATCCGAACCCGCAAGCACTCCCAAAATTGCCGTGCGCAACCTGAACTTCTATTACGGTAACCAACAGGTCCTGTTTGACAACAACCTTGACATTATGCCTTACTCGGTAACGGCCATCATCGGTCCGTCTGGTTGTGGAAAGTCCACACACATCCGGGTGTACAATCGAATTTTCGAACTCTATCCCGAACAACGCGCCGAGGGTGAAGTGCTGCTGGACGGGGTTAATATTCTCTCAAGGCAAACAGATGTAATAGAACTGCGGCGAAGAATCGGGATGATATTTCAAAAACCGACACCATTCCCAATGAGTATATTCGAAAACGTCGCTTACGGATTAAGGCTCCATTACCGTTTAAGATCAGGAGAAATTGCAGCGCGGGTTGAAGATGCACTGAAGGCTGTGGGTCTCTGGGATGAGGTAAAAGACAGGCTCGATGCACCGGCCGTATCGCTTTCTGGTGGCCAGCAGCAACGGCTTTGTATTGCCAGGGCTCTTGCGGTAGAACCCGAGATACTGCTTATGGACGAACCTACTTCAGCGATAGACCCCGCCGGCACGGCTCGTATTGAAGCACTTGTCACTTCGCTCAAAAATTCCATCACCATCGTCATCGTAACCCACAACATGCAGCAGGCAGCGAGAATCTCTGATTACACAGCATTCTTTTATGAAGGGCGGATTGTGGAATTCGGCCCGACCACGCGTGTATTTACCAATCCGGTAGAAAAAGCCACGGAAGACTACATAACAGGACGCTTCGGCTGATTTGATTAAAAGAAAGGAGCACATCATGTCAACGGTGCTGCAAAGGGAGCTGGAAAAACTTAAAAGGGCGATACTTGCCCAGTGTGCAGCAGTACAGTCACAGGTGAGAAATGCAATAACAGCCGTGGCCCGGCGCGATGAATCGCTTGCCGTGAAGGTCATACAATCAGACGCGGAAATAGATGCAAAGGAAGTCGAGATCGAGGAAGAATGCTTAAAACTTATTGCTCTTCACCAGCCGGTAGCTTCTGATCTCAGATTTATCATTACGGCATTAAAAATCAACAACGACCTCGAACGCATAGGTGACCTCGCCGTCAACATCGCCGAACGGAGCGTTTCTCTGTGCAGGGAAAATGAAAAAGTCGTTCACTCATCACCCGTGGATCTCACGCGAATGGTCGAAACCACACGCCTCATGCTGGAAAACAGCATCAAATCGCTGGTAAATCTCGACACTGAGCTGGCGAAAAAAGTAAGGCTCTTGGATGATGAAGTTGATGAAGAAAACCGTAAAATGTTTCGAACGGTCATTCGAGAGGCCCAAAAACACCCTGAAATCTTGCCCTGTTTGATGAGTATGCTTTCTGTGTCCAGATACCTCGAACGAATCGCGGACCTCGCCAGCAACATTGCCGAAGACGTTATTTATCTTGTTCACGGCGAAATCGTGAGGCACCGCTCTTCCGGTTAAAAATGTTTCGGGCTCACAGCGGGTATATCGACCACGCAATCACTGCAATGGTCGGATTTCCAGGTAATGCACACCTTCCTCTGGAATCTCGTAAATAATGAGCCTGCTCGCAGCACTGTCAAAATAAAAAGTATCCCCGGGAAGGTCTGTGGAAATTTGGAAACCGTCCGGGTAATGCCGTTTTTGAGGCACAAAAATTTCGCTGACACCTGTGACCCCTGGCTTGCTCTCAAATTCAAGTCTAAAAACCTTTTCTTCAATAGAAAATGAAAGTTTCCTGACTCTCCCTGCAAAAAACACGGGATATGGTCGTACCAGAAGGTTAAGAAAGGGCTTTTCACTTCCATCGGGCCAGAGAACGGTCTGGCCCTCGCTTTTATCAAAAGACCAGTAAAGCCAGCCCACCAGACGTTCATCAAGAAGATCAAGAAATGCGCCGATGTAATCCAGCTGGCCCGGCACCTGATCATCCCTCATGGTTCCAAATTCTCCGAGCCACCACGGCATGCCAAGTCTGGCGGCTTCCTCTTCAATTTCATTTACCGACCTTCTGATAAAACTTTCGTTTCCTGAGTATTTACCAAACGCTACGATATAGGGATCATATACATGCGGCGAATACATGAGATTGGGAGCATCGAACCTCTGCATGTACGTGGGAATTCCCATGTCGCGGAGGGGATTGGGTTCAATAAAAATAATATGATAGGGGTCTACTTTTCTGATGGCTGCAATTGTCCTCTCGTAAAATGGCTGGAGATATTTTATGTCGAATTCAGGAGCTCCAAAAAGCGTGCCGAAACTTCCGTAATAGGGCTCATTTATAATGTCATATCCAGCAATGTACGGTTCATCCTTAAATCTTTCTGCCACTGCTACCCACACCTGGACAAAATGATCCTGAACTCCGTTGGTATTCTTCCAGAAATTATCGAAGGCCCTGATGACAGCAGGTTGGTAGTAATTGAGCGGCCAGGGACTCAAACATTCAAATTCAATACCTTCATCAAGGCAAGCCCACTCAGGTGCACCATCACCACAGTACTTTTCAGAGTAAAGGTCCTGATGCATATCAAGAACGGTGTAAATACCCAGTTCAGCTGCCCATTTTACCCTTTCGGCAATATACTCGATGTAATCATCGTTAATCACACCAGGCTCGGGCTCCAGGGCGGCCCACACAATGGCCAGCCGAATAACCGAAAAACCCCATTCTTTCAACTTTTGAAAATCTTCCCTTGTGTGCCACAGTGTATAAGGCTTCTTGGGGGCGGCAAGTTGAAGTCCTCTCAAAAGCACTTCTCTCCCCTGACCGTCCACAACCTTTGACCCCTCCACGTGAAGCCAGGGACCGGGTAAGGGTGTCGGCTTTTCTTCTTCTCCACAGCTCCCCAGAAAAAACACCAGCACCATACAGGACAATATTATTCCCGATTTTTTGAACAAAAATATAAGATGTTCAGCTTTCACTACCCTTTCCTTCTCACTCTCACATGTTCTCTGAATATTGATACCAGATTCAGGGCGAGACCACCAGTGCGCCAGCGAGGTTTTTTCCACGTTCCTGAAACAACCGCCTGTGGTTTCGAACCCACTAAAATGTACGATGGATTAAAACCTGCAGAAATAGCGGCTCTGAGATAGGCAATATCCTTTATTGTAAATCCTATAATTTCTGCAAGGGCAAAATCGGCAGAAAGTGCATCATTGGAAGTGATGATGAAATTTGTCTCTTTGGGTTTACCAGCTACCGGGGCGTAACCTTCATACGAAATCGTTCCGTCCACAACCACTATGTGAGAAGGGAAACTTCTGTAGATGTCCAGAAACACCTGCCCTTCAGTATCTGCAAAACCTTTGGTATGATAATGCAAAAGTTTAAAAGGAGCAGGAAGAACACCAAACATATTCTTAATGGGTCCGCTCATTTTGTAAAAGGAATGGGTTTTGGCAACAGGTAAATTGATAACAACTGGGTCACCATTTTTCAATAAGACTGTCTTTCAAAAGAGGGCCCAGTCTCCACCATACAATAGAACCGCTTTCGCCGATAAAAATTGGAATATGGGGGTTAATGTCACGCAAAATATCAACAACTGCATTGACAACTGCTGGTGAGGTTTGACTCCTGGCCTGTCTTTCATTCCACCTGCAAGATTGGGCTTAATAAGAACAAGACTATGAGTTTTTAACAAACCTGCCAGATAATTCAAACCATTCCACTGATACGGACTTTTACTTCGAATCAGAGGGGTTCAACAGTGGATTTACCGAACGCGCTGGACCTCACAACCCCATTATTTCTTATGAAATTGGGGCTGATTGGTATGCCTATCAAATTGAAATTCGAAAGTTCAGTCATTACTGGACAGTTACCACAGAAGATAATGGCGTTGAATACTGGATTATTGACCTGAAATCCCTTCTTGACAGAGGTTCCCGCTTCTCAGGTCGAGAACTCGACGAGTACGAACGGTACTATGTGGACGTGGTCAGCGAAAACATATGTATAGGAGGGCAAGCAGGAGAAAGTACTGCACGGCAGACAATTCACTATTTTGATATTCGCATCAAACTGAAATAACCAGAGCCCTGTGGTTTCTTTTTCGCTTATTTCACTTACATGCCGGGATTTAATCTACATTATTATCTCGTCGGCACCGTATCAAGATTATGTCTGGGCTGCCTGATTGAATCCCCGAAATGAATCATTACTGTAAAAAATGCAAACACAAGAACAAACCGTAAGCACTGGGTTATAATAATTACTGCAGTGCCGGCCCTGAATAAATATTTAAAAGCCGTGACCATCTCTATATTACTTATTAACTTCTCCGGATGTAGTGGAAAGGATAAACAATATATATCTGGTTGCCTCTTGGATTCCGATTGTGATGCAGGGTATACATGTCAAAACGGAAACTGCATAGATGTGACACCTCCTGAGCCTCCCGACATCACGCGGATTATCGTGAACCAGAATCCCCCGGGAACAGATGATACAGTGTCGGGGACACCGGGAGCTGTGGAAGAAAACGCCTGCGTGGTTATATATGCAGACCCGGAGCTCACGCGTGAAATCGGCAGAATCCAGGCCCATAGCAACGGGGGATTCCCTCCGATCAGCATAGGAGACAACCTGTACGAAACAGTTTACATTGTAGCTGAAGATGCTTCCGGGAACAGGAGCGCGTACATCGTTGTCAATAATGACATTACCCCCCCGGATACCAATATCGTTTCGACACCTCAAGATCCCACCAGCTCAACCCTTGCGACTTTTGAATTTATCTCTACAGAAAATGATTCCACGTTTAAATGCAAACTGGACACCGGCCACTGGTATTCATGCACTTCTCCTGAGATACTCACAGGGCTGGCGGAAGGTTCACATGTTTTCAAAGTGTATGCTATTGACAGTGCAGGGAATATTGATTCCACCCCTGCCGTGTACACGTGGACAATCGATACAACACCGCCTGACACCAGCATCACCTCGTTCCCACAAAACCCGACCTGCTATACTTACGCAACCTTCACCTTTACCTCCACGGAAGAGAACTCGACCTTCATGTGTCAAATCGACAATGGGGGATGGTACGAATGTGATTCTCCACATGCGGTAGATACCCCCTCAGAAGGCCTGCACGTATTCACAGTGAAAGCCGTTGACCAGGTGGGAAATTCTGATCCCACCCCTGACACTTTTACATGGGAAATAAAAGGAAACATCGCGGAAGCAGTGGACAATGCAGAATACGCGTGGATAACAGGTGGCGATTCCATCTGGTATCGCCAGAGAAATGAGTACGTCCACGATGGAGATGCTGCCCGCAGTGGTGCGATAAGGGATAACGAGCGCACCTATTTTCAAACCACCATTACCGTACCTGCTGACACCACGGGCTCCATAAATTTCTACTGGAAGGTCTCCTCTGAGAGAGGGGGGGATTTTCTGAGTTTTTACGTGGACAATCTAACAGAAGCCTCCATCAGCGGCGACGTGGACTGGGAATTTCAGTCATTCAAGATCACCTCCGGCACCCACACATTGAAATGGGAATACTCGAAGAATGAAGCACTCAGCATTGACTCGGACGCAGGCTGGGTGGACTGGATCCTGATAGCGGTACCAGAAATTTTATGGAACTACTATGCAGGTGACCGGGTCCTTTCATCTCCCGCCCTTGGAGACGTGGACAATGACGGAAAATTAGAAGTTGTTATAGGAGCAAACACAAATTATGTATACGCGTTTAATGGGGAAGATGGCACTCAACTATGGGCTTACAACACCGGCAATACAGTGGTCTCTTCTCCAGCCATCGGGGACATTGACAGTGATGGAATTTTAGAGGTTGTTGTCGGCAGCACCAGTGGCAACGTTTACGCCCTGAACGGTGAAAACGGCACCGTCCTGTGGACGTACAGCACAACAGGAGCTGTGTACTCTTCTCCAGCCATCGGGGACATTGACAACGACGGAAAACCTGAAGTGGTCGTGGGCTCAGGTGATTACAACGTTTACGCTCTTAACGGAGAAGACGGTTCGCTGCTGTGGTTGTACACCACGGGCAACCGGATCGGTTATTCCTCTCCAGCTCTTGGAGATATATGCGGCAACGGCAGGCTCGAAGTCGTCATCGGGTCTTCGGACGGCTACGTGTATGCACTCAGTGGCGGAACGGGAGCACTGCTCTGGCAATACGACACGGGAGCAGGATTCGCGGTCAACTCTTCCCCTTCCCTCGCGGACGTAAATGGTGACGGAACACTCGACGTAATCGTGGGTTCTACCAGCAATTATATTTACGCCCTCAGGGGTGACACCGGATTGGAGTGCTGGACATTCTACACTGACGGCGATGTCACCTCCTCACCAGCACTTGGTGACATAAACAACGATGGTCAACTGGAGGTGGTCTTTGGCTCCGACGACGGAAAAGTTTACGCTCTTCGCTCAACCAGCGGAGTCCAACTGTGGTATTACAATACTTTCAACCCTGTAAAATCTTCACCTGCCCTGGGCGATGTTGACGGGGACGGGAAAATCGAAGTGATCGTGGGATCAGGTAACTACAAGCTGTACGTTCTCAACGGAGAGGACGGGTCCTTTCTGTGGGCCTACAGCACGGGTGACACGATTTTCTCTTCCCCTGCACTCGGCGACATCAACGGTGATGGAAGGCTTGACGTGGTGGTGGGTTCTTTCAGTGGTTATATCTGCGCCCTTTCGACAAGAACAAATGTACCAATTCCCGCTCTCCTGCCCTGGCCTGAGCTCGGAAACAGGAGTTACAATCGCACGCGCAATCTGGACCCGTGGGAATACAACGACAGGTTTACAAGGCCCTCTCGCATTGCTGACCTCTCGAGAAACGGTGCCGTACCCGGATACATCTGGAAAGGAGGAGATGTGGACTATTATTCGTTCCCTGTCATGACAACGCCGGCGACAATTACTGTGAGGCTCGAAAATATTCCCGCCGCACCCAACTATGACCTGTTTCTCTACGACCCGCTTGAAAATCTGCTCGGGCAATCCACAAACGAAGCAAACGCCGATGAAGCGATTACGTTCCCTGTAAATGCAACGGGAACATACTCAATTAAAGTCACCTCTTCCTACGGGAATTCACCCGCAGAGCCATATTCTCTGTACATCCGGGTAGACCCGTAAGTGTTCAGCAAGGGAACTTTTGACAAAATGCCGAATATAACATTCCCTCAAGACAAAGCGTTTAAAGACAGGCTTCCCGTCGGATTTCAAATATCCTGCAGTCGATGGAGACTGTGGGGAGTAAAGGACACTGGCTCTGAAAACTCACCGGTGGGAAGGAGCCGCGAATCGCACCATCCCTGTCCTGTTTATCGTGTTAATGGAAATGAAGGTGTGACGGTCAGGACGGGAAGGCATCTATCAGGGTTTTATACCAAAAGCCCGGCGGAACAATACTTTGGAAAAAGCAGAATTCAGACCTGTTGATCGTGTGCACGGTGATTAAAAGTTCAATCCTGGTCGCCCTCATGTGGCTTCCCTGTAACCCCGCCTCTGTTACGCAAAGCCTGACAAGAGGACTTTCATTTTTGCAGGCGTACGAGCTGCGCTATAGTGCAAATTACGGTTTCATATTCAAAGATATCTGCGACAAGACGCACCTGAAGGAAGCGTGTGAAATTTTCGAACATATAAAAAGAAATTCGTCTGCCTCCCCGTTTTACTTTACCGTTAACTTTTCATCAAAAAGTGCCCCCCTTTTTGAGCCGGAGGAGGTGTATAAAATCGAGCGCTTATACAGCGCCTATTCTCCTGCAAAAGATTATTATTCGGAATCCACACACAACTTCATCCACAATTTATTCCTGATCTTCAGGCAGGGGTTTGAAGCTATTGAGGGATGTTACAGTAAAATGTCAACCATCGAAAATCCCGGGAGAATTGCGGAAACGTTTGTCAATATGAAAGGCTTGAACGGGTATACGCTTTCACACCACTTTTATTTTCTTTACTTTCTCCGTCTGTCAAGATGCGATGAAAAACTCATTGATTTCAATGTCAGAGATATAATCAAGCGAGACCTCCAGCTGATGTGGAGAGAACACCAACAAGATAAAGAAATGCACGACCTGTGGTATGAAAGGCTGGCTTTCATCTCTTTGGCATGTCCCAAATGCCTTACCAAAGACGACATCTGCAAAATCCTGAGCGCACAACGACCGGACGGCAGCTGGACTGGAACACGCGAAGAGGACAGGCATAGATCAAAAATTTTTCATACCACTTTACTGGCTTTATGGGCTTTAACAAATGCAACGCATCCCCACGCGAAATAATCGATGCCCACGAAATGCAAATCTGATAATATAAAAGCGGTTGTCACGCATCCTTGAAAAGGGCAGGATATGAGAGAACAAACAGACGTGGTTATCATTGGCTCTGGATTTGGGGGTGCCATTCCCGCCCTTCGGCTGGCGGAAGCCGGTAAACGCGTAATAGTGCTGGAAAGAGGAAAAAAATACACAGAAAAGGACTTCGAACAGCGCTGGGATATCAAGTACCTGATGAATTTATATGCTGTCTATTACAACGATGACCTGAACGTATTCTTCCGAACATGCAGGATGTTAGGTGGAGGATCTGTGCTTTATTCAGGTGCAATGCTGAGGCCGCCCTCGGAAGTTTTCGAGTACAGAGATTCTTCCGGTTACAAGGTGTGGCCTGACGAGGTGACCCGGGAAACCCTGGACCCTTATTTCGAGCGGGTGGAACGCATGATGGAAGTAAGGCAGGCCACGTGGGACGAGGTTCCGCGTTCAGGAGCTGTCTTTGCCATGCTCCTTGACAACATCGGCAGAACGTGTGACAGGGGGCGTTTTCCTTATGTGAATTGCAGGCAATGCGGGTTCTGCGAAGCGGGCTGTATATTTGGTGCAAAAAGGCACCTGGGGTACAACTACATTCCTGCCGCCCAGGCACTGGGAGCTGAATTCCGCACAGAGTGTGAAGCACTCTACATCAAGCACGAACTGGGACGTTACGTGGTGGAATATCGCACACGCGAAAATCAGCTCAGGGAAATCGAATGCGACGTGTGCGTGGTAGCAGCCAATGCCATTGAAACTCCGGCCCTGCTTCTGAGGTCCAGGCAATATCTGCGGAACCTCAGCGACCAGGTGGGACGAAATTTTCATAACAACGGTGACGTCGCATTTTTCATTGAACTTCCCGAAGGATTTGCAGACTTCACCGTTTACAAGGGGCGAACGAATGCCGTGATGATTACTTACGACTACTGGGACGAACACAGAATTACAATTCACACGGGGTGTCAGCCTCCGGTTATATTTGCAGCACTGGAGCTTTGTCCAGTGAATGAAGACATGATCCCTTTTGGACTGCAATACAAGCACTATCTAAAAGAAATTTACCTCAACCGGCTCATCGGGTGTCTCGCCATCGGCCTAGTAGACGGTGAGGGCCGAATTTATGCAGGCCCCAACGGAAGACCTGTTATTTATTTTCCCCTCACAGAGTCCCTGCACGCATATATCCAAAGGGTTGTCAACGAGGTGGCACGTGAAATCGCCGAGGGCAATGGGGGCCGCGTGCTTTACACAATGAAAAAAGGGTTTGAGCACGGGGATGCCCATCCTCTGGCGTCCGTGAGAATGGGCGATGACCCGGCAAAAGCACCCTGCACACCCTATGGAGAACTGCGGGGTTACCCGGGGATTTTCATTACCGACGGCAGTTCCATACCTGGAAGTACGGGAGTAAATCCAGCACTCGCCATCGCCGGTAATGCCGAAAGAATTGCCGACTACATTGTGAAAAACTACTGATGGGTATCACAAGAAGAGAATTTAATCGCTTATTACCAGCTGCGCTCTTATCCGTCGCGTTGCTGGAGGGATGTGGAGAATCTCGACAAAAGAAATTCGCGCCCCAGTGTCTTTCTCCTTCTACAGAAGATCAGAAAATTCTTTGCAGATTCTGTGAAGCAGTGATCCCCGGCCCCCGGGAAGACCCGACCGGTGCGCCAGGAGCGCTCGAGGTATGCGCGCAAAATTTCATGTACGATGACTCCCTCATGTTTCGTAAAATTGCTCCCACAGTATCATTCATGCTCGAACAAAAGGCTCGAAAAATATACGGCAAAAGCTTTACAGCTCTTACTCTGCAGGAATGCACAGAAGTGATACTCGCTGTAGAAGAGGAATTCCCCCAGCTGACTCTCGTTATTCGATTTGTAAAAACCGCCTTTTACGCGGGGGGCTTGAGCAACGCAGGCTGGAAATACATGGGATACAGGGGACCCAACATGGGGTATTTCAACGACCCCCAGTTTACTTTCGGGAGGCCTGTGTGCAGAGAACGCACATCTGATGGAATCATGCCGTGAAAAAGGCGCACGTAAAACTCATCCACTGTACGCTCCTGCTGATGCTTTACACTGGGTGTGGCTCAGAATTAAATACTTCATCTGATACCTCCGCATGCTTTTACTGCCACAGCTCAGCCGATTTGACAGAGACGTTTCCTACTGCTTCATCCTCTCCCCAGGAGCACATGTTGTTCTACGGCAGCGGAGTGGAATCAGGACCTTCCTACGATCCCACCGCAACGGCATCGTTTACAATAGAGTGGATCAAACGCGGGTACCATGACGAAGAATCACTGAGGGACTGTTCTCCATGCCATAACACGCTCGAGGACAACGAGCACGGAGGTTTTTTCTATCCTGCGTATTCCAGGGAGCAATTCTACTCCCCCGCAGGTTGTGCAAACGCCTGCCATAAATGGCTTTACTGCACCTCGTGGGACCCGGCAGTGCTTTTATCCGAATCCGGTAATCCTCATGGTGATCTCTTTCGTAGAGGATATGAAGGTAACACCCGAAGCATCATGCTGGCGGAAATAAAACCCGGTTGCGGGGGCTGTCATTCAGTTGCGGAGGTGCGCCACGGCGCAATTCCAGGCTGTCTTGACTGCCATGATTTTTATACGGGTTCAAATACCGACGAGCACTCCCTTCACCTCGAAAGGCTGGCGGACGATAATTCCCCGTGCACCTGGTGTCACGGTGGCTATGGAGGCACAAAATACAAAGCCGCCTGCTATAACTGCCACGAAAGCGGCCACAACCCGCGTGCCATTAATCATTGACCGGTTCCTGACGGCCTATAAAGTTGATCTGCCTGAACTCCGTTCGCCCCTCGCGACGATGGGAAGCGTACTCAGGGCATTCAAAAGTACATTTGTCTATAAATGTAATCGCATCTTCTCTTACACCACTCTCTACCAGGTCATAATATACACACCGGGAAAGGTTCAAGTAATCACCGTGAAGAACATCTTCGGGATAGATTTTTCTGAACCTCTTTTTTACTTCATCACCCACAGGATAATGACGCGGGCATATATGTGGTCCAACGGCAATAACAAGTGCATCGGGACTTATACCATGTTTTTTTAAAGTGTTTACGGTCGCTGGAATAATGCGTTTTATCAAACCACGCCAGCCCGCATGAATGGCAAATACTGCTCTTGATACCACCGATGCTCCAAGCACCGGCACGCAGTCGGCAGTCTTAACACCTATCCACGAACCGGAAAGTGAAATAAGCGCATCCCCGTCGTAAACCCGTGTGTGCTCAATTATTCTGACCGTCGATGAATGTACCTGACGAAGCGTAACCACAGGGATGTCTCTGCCATTGAGACACAGCTTTACTGGTCCTCTCTCTGGAAGGGAAGATAACCGTTCGCTGAAGTGGGCTTCTGCACCTGCTTTTTTTATCAGATCAGGAGATATGGTTCTCTTCAATTCCATAGAACTCCAGGATCCTTGCGAAGTGTCCACGAAATGGCGCTGAAACACAAATTTTTTTGTCGGTGACCGGATGTTTAAAGGATATTTGGCGTGCGTGCAGAAAAATACCCGGGTATTCTCCGGCGGCATTTCTGATCACGGCAGCACATTTGTCCAGCATGCTGGGTTTAAATCCATATTCTCTGTCGTTAACGATTGGATGACCGGCATATTCCAGATGGGCCCTTATCTGATGTTTGCGACCGGTGAGAATCTGTAATTTCAACAGCGAGACATGTTCACGCTCTTTAATTACTTCGACCCGGGTCAATGCGACTCGACCCTTCTCTACAACTGTTATCTTGCGCCGCCTGTGTGGATGAGGCCCGAGCGGTGCACTGATAAGAAATTCTTTCCTCTCCGGCACACCCCACACAAAAGCCCAGTAAATTTTTTCAACTTCCCTGGAGGCAAATAATTCTCTGAGAGCCACAGCTATTTCTGGCTTCTTCGCAAAAACAACCGCACCCGATACCGGGCGGTCGAGACGGTGAACAATTCCAGGGCGACGCGCCTCGTTTCCGCTGAAACCTCTTATTTTGTGAATCACCGCGTTAAGCAGCGTGGGCTCCCTGTTAACCCCGGGTACAGGGTGAACGAGAATTCCCGCCGGCTTGTTCACCACCAGGAGCCACCTGTCCTCGAAAAGCACCTGTACCGGAAGCGCCACGGCCGGCGGATATTCATTTCTGTTCTCATCCGGAACAACAACATCCACCACATCCCCTGCTTTCACCGGCGCTGCGGGTTTTTTTATCACCTGTCCATTAATACTCACATATCCCTGTTTGACAAAATAACTGACACGGGACCGCGAAACACCGGGAAGACGGGAAGACACAAACCGGTCCAGACGAACGCCATTCTCATCTTTTTCAACACGATACCGTTGCGCACGCGAAACATTCATGAACGGAAGAGCGAGAAAAACGTCCTGCGCCTTTTTTTCTGTTCCATGCACTTTCTTACTTCGTCCACCTTTTCCACGGCCGCCTCATATCCCCGACTGATACATTCCTTTGCCCGACCGTAGTCAGCCCAGTGTATATCTCCAACCCTGGGCCGCAATACAACATTCGCATCGCGCAAAAGAAGGTCTTTTACGTTCATTCTCACCATCTCGTATGATCTCAGAAGGATGTTAATACCTCTCATAAGCTCTTCCGGTTCCTCTGCTTCCTTTGATACATCCACCCCCACAACAATGTCCGGATGCGAGTTTAATAACGGTTTAATAGGCACGAGGTGCAACCAGCCCCCATCCACCAAGAGTAACCCGTTCCATTTTACAGGAGGGAATATTCCGGGAATCGCGCTGCTGGCCTTAACCGCAAGCCTCATGGAACCGGAGGTGAAAATGATTTCTTTGCCCTTCAAAATATCAAATGCCACAGCCATAAAAGGCAAACGTGTCTCTTCTATATTCACATTGGGTACCATGCCTGAAATCAGAAAATCAAAAATTTCTTCATCCACCATCGAAAGTTTTCTGACGGATGTAGTGTACACAATTCCCTTGCGGAGAGTTTGACGTACATTGTAAAAAAAACCATCCTTCTCTCCCTCGCGTGACTGCTGGATAAAACCAACTTTGATTTTTCTCATGGCCTCACTTGATATGAAGCTCATGAGCCTCTTCTCAACCACACGAGCATCGGTAAACACGCAATAATTGCCCCCTACAATGGCTCCTGCACTCGAGCCTGCGATCACATGTACAGGTATTCCTTCGTCCTCAAAAGCCTTCAAAACGCCTATGTGTGCAAAACCCCTTACCCCACCCCCACCAAGCGCCAGACCAATTTTCGGGCTGGAAGTTTGAGGCATTAAACTTCTCTCTCTCTTACCAGTGTTTCAAATCCCTTAACAATTTCATTGTCAGGGATTTGCAAAAAACGGCAATATTGCTTGATTAATCCCTTCAGGTAAACCCATTCGGGTAATCTTTCTATCTCTTCCTGTTCCAGTGCCTCGATAACCCCCACGGAGATCCGGGTCTGCATGTGCACATCCTTTACAGCAAGTCCTTTTTCTTCCCTGGCTCGCCTCAGCGTTACCCCAGGCCCCTCGGATGCTCCAACAGACACCTCCCTTCTTTCCCCAGGAACAGCATCCAGGAATCCCCTGCGGGACTTTACCAGATACTGATCGTAAAAATATTTGCAGCGTTCATCACTGAGTATCTCATAAGCCATTGTTGCCCGGGCGTTGAATTCTTCTCTTTCTCTCTCTGTCATTAAAAAATACGTAA
>JAJRZV010000124.1 GCA_024275095.1 bacterium
TGATCCGGAAAAAGTCCAAAAAGCTGTGGAAGAAGAAATGGCTTACCGACGGTCCACACAGCCTCTGGGCCGCCGTACTGCAGGGTGTGCATTTCTCAATCCGCGAAAGGGTAGAGTGTCTGCAGGAAAGATTGTTGAAGAGGTCGGTCTTAAAGGATTACGTGTGAGGGGAGCCCGTATTTCGGAAGTCCACGCGAATTTCATAGAAAACGTGGGCAATGCTGAAGCACGGGATATTCTCGCCCTCATACAGGCGGTCAAGGACACTGTGCGCACCAGAAAAAACATTACCCTTGACCTTGAAATCGTTGTTGTGGGGGAGGAAGGGTGAAGGTGGCTGTTCTTTACGGTGGCCTGTCGCCGGAAAGAGAGATTTCTCTGAAGTCAGGACTTGCGGTGGCAGGTGCGCTTCGCCGCCGGGGGTTTGACGTTATAGAAATAGATGTTGATCGAAACCTGCCCGCGGCTCTTATGGATGTTCAGCCAGATTGCGTTTTTGTGGCACTTCACGGGCCCATGGGTGAAGACGGAACGGTTCAGGGTTTGCTGGAGGTGCTGGGTATTCCATATACGGGCAGTGGTGTGCTGGGATCCGCACTGGCGATGGACAAGCTGCGTTCGAAATTGATTTTCTCTGCAACAGGCATACCCACACCGGAATGGACGGTGGTACACCCTGAGGAAAATGCCCTGCCTTCATTTTCATCCCCCTGGGTGGTGAAGCCTTCGGGAAGCGGCTCCTCCATCGGAGTAAGCATTGTTTCTACTGCTGAAGAACTGAAAAAAGCCGTGCGCAGAGCAGCGGCTTTTTCACATGAGAT
Organism: bacterium; assembly: GCA_024275095.1. Classification (GTDB taxonomy): domain Bacteria; phylum JAJRZV01; class JAJRZV01; order JAJRZV01; family JAJRZV01; genus JAJRZV01. The sequence goes on from JAJRZV010000124.1 coordinate 822, forward strand.
TATTGTTGAAAAATACTGTGGAACAAAGGAGCTCACTGTTGCCGTACTGGAAGGTGAGGCGCTGGGGGTTCTGGAGATACATCCGAAGAAGGGTTTTTACAACTTCGATGCAAAATATACTGCAGGTGCAACTGAATATCTGATTCCCCCCCGCGTGTCACAGAAAATCCAGCGAATGGCGATGAAAGTGGCCGAACAGGTTTTCAATGCTCTTGCCCTGGCAGGGGCTGCACGAATTGACATGAGAGCTGATGATTCGAACGTTTACGTGCTGGAGGCCAATACAATCCCCGGCATGACCGAGACAAGTCTGCTTCCCAAGATAGCCGCTCACGCGGGCATGGATTTTGACACGCTGTGTGAAGTCATGGTTCGCAAGGCGCGGACGCATGTGAGGGTGTGATGACCAAACAAAGGAAAAAGAAAAAAAGTGCACGCAGAAAAAAAAGAGAACTGGTTACTTCAGTCCGTAAAATTATGACAGGTCTGGCAGCTGCTGGAGTGATGGTGTATTTGCTTTACGTGATTCTCACCAGTCAGTTTCTGCAGGTGAAGCAAATTATAGTGCAGGGTTGCAATCATTTGAAACCCGAAACAATTGTAAAAATTGCAGGTATTGAAAAAGGCTCAAGCATGCTTTTCCTCTCGTATGAGAACATCCGTAAAGCCATCCTCAAGAATCCCTGGGTAATGGATGCGGAGGTCATGGGCAAACTTCCCTCAACTGTTGTCATCACGGTTCGGGAAGAGACCCCTGTGGCCAATTATAAATACACCGGCAAATGGTACCTGGTGGATGAGCGGGGCTCGGTTTTTGTAGAAGGTAAAATGGCAAACCTGCCGGTTATCGGGGCTTCTACTTCTACTGATGATCTTTCCGTGGCTACAGCTTTGATTCTTTTCCTTCATGCTCGTGGGTGGTCTCCAGGGGTGGTTAACGTGGAATACAGGCGTGTGGCTTTTTCTCTTCCATCTCACAATCTGGATCGAGTGGTTTTTCCACTTTCACCGGGGAAATGGGAGCAGGCTCTTTCACGGTTCAACACTGTACTGCGCATCGCCCGCGAGAGGAATTTAAAACTCAGGGAAGTGTATCTGAACTTTGAAAAAACAGGTCTTTTAAAAATAAGGGGGTGAAAGAGATGAGTAAAAACGGAATCGTTGCTGCGCTGGATGTGGGCACTTCAAAGATTACCGTACTCGTTGGCCAGCCCACCGAAGAAGGACTGAGCATCATCGGCGTGGGCGTTCATCCATCCAAAGGAGTCAAAGACGGGGTGGTTCTCAACATTGAGGAGACGGCCGGGTCTATTCGTAAAGCGGTGGAGGATGCAGAACTCATGGCGGATGTGGAAGTCGAATCGGTATTTGTGGGTATATCGGGTACACACATCCAGTGCACGCCGGCCAAAGGGGAGGTCTCGCTGTCCGATGGTGTTGTGAAACGCCAGGACGTGTCCCAGGCAGTTGACGTGGCCACAGCTATTACAGTGCATTCTGACAGGGAAATCATCCATATCCTGCCGGTGGAATTCGCCATAGACGGCCACCGCGGCATCAAGGAACCCATCGGCATGTCCGGCCGCAAGCTGGAGGTGCGCGTGCTCATCATTACCGCCATGCAAACGCACATCAAAAACCTCATCAGCAGCTGCCGTCGTGCGGGTCTGCGGGTCTCAGAAGCTGTGCTCAGCTCCCTGGCCTCTTCTGATGCTGTGCTCACGCCGGATGAAAAGGAGCTGGGGGTGTGTCTCGTGGATATCGGTGGTGGAACCACCAATGTGGCTGTATTTCACGGGGGGGCGGTGGAAGGAACGTTCGAGATCCCGCTTGGCGGACGTCACATCACACGTGACCTGGCCGCAGGACTCCGCACGACCCTGGCCGAGGCCGAACGTGTCAAAAAAGAATTTGGTTCTGCGGTGCTTTCGAACACCCGTAAAGACGAAGAAGTGGAAATTGCTCCGCTTTACTCCACGGGAACAGTGCAGCGTGTCTCGCGCAGGCACATTGCCGAAATTATCATCCCGCGCACGGAGGAAATCCTCGAATTCGTGGACGAGCATCTTGAAAAAAACGGCCTGCGGTCTCTTCTTGGTGCAGGTGTGGTGCTGACCGGTGGTTCTTCGCAGCTTCCCGGGCTTCCGGAGCTTGCCGAGGAAATGCTCGGGTTGCCCGTGAGGATAGGTTCACCTTCGGGCCTTTCCGGACTTATGGATGTGGTTGACAGCCCCTCACATTCCACATCGGTTGGTTTGCTACTCGCAGCTTACCGTCAAAGTGCCCTTGGAGACTTCCAGGACGTAAAGGTTGCAAGGAGTGGTGCGGGGGTAGTGAAGAAAATCAAGCGCTTTTTTGAACAAATTTTGTAAAAAGGAGGTGCAGCATGATCGAACTCATCAGGGAGGAACAATTCAAGGCGAGAATCCGGGTCATAGGCATAGGCGGATGCGGTAACAATGCAGTGAACACGATGGTTGAAGAGCGCATCCGCGGTGTGGAATTCATTGCCATGAACACGGATATCCAGGTGCTTAAGCAATGCCGTGCAGAGGAAGTCATTCAGATTGGCGAGAAGCTCACCCGCGGCCTTGGTGCAGGTGGAAATCCTGAAGTTGGTCGTGAAGCCGCGATAGAGAGCATGGAGAAAATCCGCGAGACAGTAAGTGGTGCCGACATGATCTTCATTGCAGCGGGCATGGGTGGTGGAACAGGAACCGGGGCGGCACCAGTGGTTGCAGAACTGGCAAAGGAAGAGGGCACGCTGGTCGTGGGCGTGGTGACAAAGCCCTTTGCTGGCGAGGGAACTCACCGCAATGAAATCGCACAGCGTGGAATAGAAGAACTCAAGCGCTACGTGGATGCCCTTATTGTCATTAACAACGATCGCCTCATTTCCATGAACAAGACCCAGACTGCAAAAGAGAGCCTGCTTCTGGGCACCCAGCCCCTGGCCCAGGCTGTAAAAGGCATTGCTGAAATTATCACTGTTCCCGGCCTTATCAATGTGGACTTTGCGGACGTACGCGAGGTTATGAAGGAGACGGGAATGGCTGTTATGGGCAGTGCAGAAGCCTCGGGAGAAGACCGCGCCATGACCGCCCGTAACAATGCCATCAACAATCCGCTGCTGGAGTACAGTGGCATCAGCGGTGCCCGGGGTGTCCTTGTCAACGTAACGGGAAATGACGTGACCCTGCCAGAATTCAACGACATTGTTGCCAGCATCCAGGAGGAAGCCGACCCCGAGGCCCGCATCATATCTGGACTTGTAATTGATGAGACCTTGGACAATCGTGTGAGAGTGACCGTGATTGCTACAGGCTTTGGCCGCAAGAAGAGGACTGCATCGCGATCCGTAAGAAGTGAAATAAAAGAAATTCTGAATAATGATACTGGCGCAACGGACAGCCTGGAAATACCCGCTTTTCAGCGCCGCAGCATTCTCAACCACAAAATCCGTCACCACCGTGCTCCTGTACACAATGACGTTGACCCGATGGCCATTGCCATGCGCGTGTTCAAAAACGAGCCGGAATCATAAACCGGACGAGGTGATTTCTGCTCAGGGCGGCATTTATATACCCCAATCTCAAGAAGGCAGCGTACAGCAACCTGGGATTTGTCCGCATTGTCGCCCTGTTTGAGCGGTTTACACCCTTTCACGTCCAGGCCTTTGCACTGGATGAAATTACCCCCCGCGTTTACAGGTATCTGGAGCAGTGTGAACTCATTGCATTTTCCGTTGCCTTTGAAAACGACTTCGTCAACATAGCCCGTATTCTTTCCAGTATTTCACCTGGCAAAAGGCGCATGACCATTGCGGGTGGCGTGGCTGCATCCGCCAATCCAGAGGTATGTACAGGGCTTTTCGATGCGGTGATTGTAGGCGAAGCCGACACCGCGGTTGAAGAGATTACTGATGCAATCATACCCTATCTAACATCCCGCGCGGACAGAGAAACAGCCCTGGAGCGCCTTGCTGCTACGGGTTACGTGTACGTTCCAGAAGGCTACGAATTTCGCTTTGGAGAACAATTTCGTATTGCAAAAGCTGATCCCCGTCCTGGCTATCCAGCGAAAGTTGCCTGGAGAAGGGAAATGCACTCATGGCAGCCTGCATTTCGTGAGGCCGTGGGCAGAGGGGTCGAATTTGGCGAGCACTTCCTCATTGAAATTTCACGTGGCTGTCCCTTTCGGTGTCGGTTTTGCCTTCCCGGAAATGTGTGTGGTGCCCAGCGTGACGTGCCTCTCGATGTGATTCTTCAGAACATCGAAAAGAGTCGGTCCCGCTCTGCAGCACTCGTAGCCCCACTTCCATCAGCCCACCGCGCTTTCAGGGAGTTGTTGCATCGGCTTGTCGAAAAAGGCGTATCCGTCACCGTTTCATCACTGCGCGTGGAGGATGCACGGGAGGACATTCTTGCTCTCCTTGCAAAGAGCGGGATGCGTACACTCACGCTTGCTCCAGAAACAGGAAATGAAATCCTTCGCAGAAAACTCGGCAAACTCTTCAAAAATGAAGAAGTAATAGAGGCTGCTGTCAGAGCAGAGAAGGCAGGGTTCAGGAACGTTAAACTCTACTTCATGGTGGGCTTTCCCGGGGAGACCCCGGACCATGTGAAGGAATCTGTTGAATTTGTTGTGGAGATCAAGTCCCGGCTCAAACGTGCGCGTCTTTCGGTCGGCATTGCGCCTTTTGTACCCAAGCCTCACACACCGTTGGAAAGGCAGCCCATGAAAAGAGTGGAAGAACTGCAGGCGGCATACCGCCTCTGGAAGAAAGTGGAAGCGAAAGGCATCCGCCTTAGCAGCGAATCCATTAAATCTTCCCTTGTTCAGGCACTGCTTTCAACAGGCGGCAGGTGGGTTGCTGAATTCGTCACTGCTGCTGCACGTGAGAATCCTTCCAGGGCATTGAAAAAGCACTCCGTCATGCTGGAACAGTGGGTTTACCGCCCCAAGGAAGAGCACGAAATCCTGCCCTGGCACTTTATACGCGCCCGGTGAATCGGACGATTGTTGCGCGAACATTCACAGGAAGAACCGGGAAGTTTTGAAGGGAGGAGGAAAAGAAACTGAAAATGTGTAATATCAAATGTCGAGGCCTGCTCCCGGTTCAATAGCCAGGGAAAATTTACTTGTCCCGACGGTGGAACGAGCAGGTGCAGAAACGAATGGTATGGTTACACCCGGGACTATCTTGTTCTTATTCTGGATGGATTTTAGGTGGTGGTCAGGCAGGAGCCGGTTCACCTTGACCCGTACAACCCCCGAAAAATAAAATGAATGCAATCACACACGTGCCCGTAGCTCAGCAGGACAGAGCGCAGGACTCCGGATCCTGAGGTCGCGGGTTCAAATCCCGCCGGGCACGGTAAGTGCGTATTTGGGTATGTGTGGGGGGTGGTATATACGTGCGAGAACCCGCGACAGCCGGAGGCTCGTATTGGGAGTTCCGCGTAGCGGAACGCCATATAAATTGAGCGAGCGGTGGTATCAAGGCACCTCTGTGGCATTTGATTTATTTGAAGCATCAATAAGTGAGCGAGCTTGCGCGTGAGCGAGCGTGTGCTGGTTCAAATCCCGCCGGGCACGGTTTATTTTTTAAGGAGTTACGGCAATTAAGGGCTGAGGCTCATAAGAATGAGCTACCAATAAGCTACCA
>JAJRZV010000125.1 GCA_024275095.1 bacterium
TCATCGGTTTTTAAAAGGGCTGTTTTCGTAGAAGCACAACATGAAAAATGAAAACAGTCCACCTTCAAACTCAGAATAAAAAACAAAGCCGGGTTGAAAGTTTTAGTGAAACAGCAATCAAATGTCAAATCTTGAGACCAGACCCCGAAAGGGCTTCTTTATGCCGGGGGTGGGATTGCCACGCGCACTACACGCTCAAGCAATGTCAACCCAACAAAAAAAACAAAACTTACTCCCACGCCTCTGCATCACCACCTCCTCTACACGCGCCCATTATATGTCGCTCCGCTCCCTCACGCCTCACGGCGTTCAAATCCCACCCCCGGCCAAATTTTTTATCCCTTCCAAATGGAAAACCTTGATGCAAAAAAATGCCCTGCTGGCTTCAGCTTAATTTATGCCGGGGGTGGGATTTGAACCCACACGGGGAGGGATCCCCTGCGGATTTTGAGTCCGCCGCGTCTGCCAATTCCGCCACCCCGGCTTAAGGCTTATCTGCTCCGCAAGGGCGGAGGTGCCGGAGGCCTCCGCAACCTTGGCGGTTTGGGCGGTTTCAACTTCGTAAGAATAATGTCAAGATAAATCACCGAATCTTTATCTGCAACGAACTCTTTGGTCACAGGCTGATAACCCATTGCTGAAATCTCTACCACGTGTTTGCCCGGCGGAATTTCACTGCGAAATCCACCGCTCACCGGATTGGTCACAATCGGTTTTATTCCCCCGGTCTGAAACTTGATGGTGGCAGCAAGTGGTTTCCCTGTTTCGCTGAAAACAGCTCCCATAAGTACTGCCGTGGGAGGCTTCAATGGTCTAAGGGGCACAACGCTCACCTTTGCTTTACCTTTGTATTTCTTGGATATAAAACGTGCGACCACCCTTTTGTACCCCGGAGCATAAATTTCAGCCTTGTACTGGTTCGCCGGCGGCAGTTCTGCAATCCTCGCCAGCCCCTTGCCATTGGTCACTATTGCGGGCAGACTCCTCTTTTCAAATCGAATAACTGCATCCTTGATGGGTTCCTTTGTTTTCTTGTCTATAACCTTTATCATGATCATGCCCTTGGGCTTTTCAGGAGGCTTGGCCTTGACCGTCACGTATTCAACCTTCGGAATTCGAGGAAGAAAAGTGTAGGAAATCCCTAAACCAACCTTCCAGGGAGGATACCTGTAGAAAAAGATAATCTTCTGAGAAAGGCACTGGTCATAAAATACATCCACAGCAAATCCTCTGAACGGAGTCATTCTCACCCCAAGAGAAAGGTACTGGGGAGAATCATCATAATTGTTATTGGTATCTCCATCGTTATCTGCATCAATGATCTGATGTGTCCAGTACTCAACAAAAGGTGTTGCATACTTTGTGGGTACCTCCAAAGCCACACCGCCATCAACTGCATCATCGTGAAAGATACTGTACACGTAATCAGCAAATCCTGTGTAATACCCTGCGTTCATGAGATGCTCGCGCCGGTTGTGGTAGTACCCTATATTGAGGTGAAACCGTAAAGGCACATCTTTCATCTTGAGAAAATCAAGTGAAATGAGAAGACCGCCGCCTCCGCTGAATGCCCGGATGTCGTATGTCAGGTCGTCAAGCCCCGAAACAAAATCCCCCCTTCCGTAAAGGGCCATACCGAACCCGGTCCCTGTCATGTAACCCATCTTCAGGCCCACGTGAATATCTCCGCCGCTCGTAAAGTACGCTGGTGATCCCCCCAGAGCCTGGAATTTAGCAACACGCGCACTCGTCCCCAGTGTCAGCTCTCCAACATTACCCAGAGCCGTAACGAATGAAAAATACGTGTCAAAAAGGCGGAATCTGTTGTTCTGCAGGTTGGGGTTATAGAAGTCTCGATAATTAATGTACTCAAAAGTAGTGCGCAGGGCCCAGTTGCCGGCACCGATATTATCCGCAGTGAGCACATGAACAACCCCTGAAAGCCCCTTATCAGAAGGGGAAAGGAACATGGCTCCCGGGGCTGCATAATGATACAAAAGCACCATCAAAAAAATAACGCCTGAAATGTGGGAATAAACATGCTGCTTCATTCTCGCCTCCAATTGCCCTCCCTCAGAGGTGTTTCTGAGGCTTTATGCTATAATAACACAGCCAGTATAAGAAAAAAAATTAAGACTCTCCATGAATATGAAACGTTTCATCTGGCCAGCAGGAGTCACGGCACTCAGTGCACTGACTCTTGTAATGGGGATTTACTCTTTTGTGCCTTCGGTCAAGCTGGTGGGCCGGCCATTTCCAGGGTTTTTCCTTTATCCCAATCATTTCATATCCATCTCTTTCAGGCCGGGCTGGGAATATGTAAATCCCGAAATACGACCCCTGCAAAAGGTTGTCCGCATTAACGGTGAACCCCCTTACGTCGTTAAACCGAACCATCTCAAAGGCGTTAAAACAATAACCGTGCTGTCGGAAGAGGGGCAAAAAGAAATTTGCGTAACACAGATACCCTTCTCATCCTCAGATTTTGTAATGATATTTTTGCTTCCCTTTATCCTGGGACTCATCTTCCTCGTTACAGGGACAACTTTAGCCTTGCTCAAACCGCGTGATCGTCCTGTCCAGCTCTTTTACTTCGTAACCCTCGTCGTAGCCGTATTTTATTTTGCATCCATGGATGCCAACCTGACGCATCGATTCTTCCGCGTCTGGCTTACATTCCCGTTTTTTGCAACCTTTTCATACCTCCTCTTTATGAAATTCCCCGGCCATCACACTCCAAAATTTTTCCGTGTAGCAGCCTACCCCATCGTCATTACGGCTGTGCTATTGTTCCTTGCCGCGCAGGTGTTCCTGTATCACTCCAAAGGATTTCCAAATATCCTTAAAGGGTACACCATCTACATGGGGATGGTTTTTATTGCAGACATTGCACTGCTGGCAACCAAATGGGTGAAGTCTCACGACCCGCTGGTAAAGAAAAAGGCAAGGGTTATGATTTTTACCGTTCTCTTAGCATCCCTTATTCCGGGCATCTGGTCCTTCACATTTCCATTTGGAATTCCTTTTATCAACCTGGACCGGGTAATGATCCTGTCCATCGCGTTTCCAGCCATTACCGTGTACGCCATACTCAAGGTCAATGTGTTCGAAATGGATCGAATGATCCAGAAAGGTTTCGGATATCTCGTGCTCAGTACAATTGTTGTAGCTCTGTATCTTTTTATGGTATTTCTCGGGACACTCCTGTCCCAGGGATTCTTAGGGCTGCAATTCACACCTGCTGGTACAATCATTTCGACCCTTTTAATTGCTCTGATATTCCATCCTCTGAGGGTACAGATTCA
>JAJRZV010000014.1 GCA_024275095.1 bacterium
AAAGCTGATAACCCTTCCCTTTGAACCTTCGACGACTCTTTTGTTATATAAAGAACAAAACTTTCAGCGGGAGGCGTAAAATGCCAGAATACAAATTCATCACCGTTGAGAAAAAGGGTGAAGGCGTAGCTCAGGTAACAATCAACAGACCGGACGTGCTTAATGCGTTGAACGTTGACGTTCTCAAAGAACTGGAGTGTGCTTTTTACGAACTCGAGCAGGGTGGGGATGTAAAGGTGGTCGTACTCACAGGGGCGGGCGAAAAAGCGTTTGTAGCGGGGGCAGACATTGCCTACATGAAAGACCTCGGTCCTACCGGAGCAGAGAATTTTGCAGAACTGGGACAAAAACTCACGCGCTTCATGGAACGCTCGCCACTGATATTTATCGCGGCCGTAAACGGATACGCCCTGGGTGGTGGGATGGAGCTGGCCATGGCGTGTGACATCATCATCGCGGACGAAAAAGCACAGCTGGGACAGCCAGAAATTAATCTTGGAATCATCCCCGGTTTCGGTGGAACCCAACGGCTTGCCCGTCTTGCAGGAACCAAGGCGGCCCTGGAACTCGTGCTCTCAGGGCGACGAATAAAAGCAGAAGAAGCCCGTGAATTGGGCATAGTAAACCGGGTCACCGAAACAGGAAAATGTTTAGAAGAGGCCTTGAATCTTGCGCGCGAAATTGCGTCCAAACCAGCACCGGCACTCAAGCGGGCCAAAGCAAGTATTCTTGAAGGTACGGACAGCACGCTCGAAGCAGGTCTCGCCTCGGAACGACGCAACTTCGCACTCTTGTTCGATACTCACGACGCCAAAGAAGGACTCACTGCTTTTGTTGAAAAACGCAAGCCACAATTCAGGAACATGTAAGGAGATAAAAATGAAAGCCTGCACGGAATACCTTACATTCAATACACGCAAAAGAGTCGAAATTGTCAACATTACCTCCCGGGTAGAAGAAATTGTGAAAAAAAGCGGTATTCAGGAAGGATTCGTACTGGTCTCTGCAATGCACATTACAGCAAGCGTATTTATCAACGATGACGAAGAAGGTTTCAGAGAAGATCTACTGCGAATGCTTTCAAGTATTGCTCCTCAGGATGGTTCCTACAGGCACAATCTTACGGGAGAGGATAACGGTTATGCCCACATGTGGAACATCCTTGTTCACCATGAGGTAATCGTACCTGTGACCGGGGGGCAACTGGACCTGGGCCCATGGCAGAGAATTTTTTACGGCGAATGGGATGGAAGACGGCCCAAACGCCTGGTTATAAAAGTTATGGGGGTGTAACAGCCATGAGTCAGGACATATTCAGAAAGTTATATTTCGAAGAAGTCAATGAAGGTGACTCCTGGGAAACCCCGGGACGCACCGTCACCGAAGCGATGATCGACCTGTTCGCCGGGCTCTCGGGAGATTTTAACCCCTTGCACACGGATGAAGCCTTTGCAAAACAGACACCTTTTGGTAAACGCATTGCCCACGGTATCCTCGGAATTGCCGTTGCAACAGGGCTTGTGCAAAATTATCCGCCCATGAGAACCCTTGCATTTTTAGGGATAAAAGAATGGAATTTCAGGGCCCCTATCTTCCCGGGTGATACAGTGCGCGTAAGAAGTACGGTATTGAACAAACGTCTTTCCTCCAAGAGTGACAAAGGCATCATTACCTGGAAAAGAGAACTCATTAACGAGAGAGGTGAAGTGGTCCAGGAGGGAATCACCGTTACAATGGTTGAAGTTAAGGAAAAAAAGTAAATCACCGACTTAAAGCCAGTGAAACATTTTTCTCACCGGTAGGAGTTTCACCTCCCTCATGGGATCCAGTTTTGCCTAAGTGCGTTGCTTCACCACACGCCTGTGATGCTGTTGCAGGGCCAACGATAACGCTGCTTTTCCGGTACCTGACAATGAACTGGAATTGTTCCCCTGCTATCGCGTAAAAACTGTAAAGCGGCGTTTCAAGCATATCTACAACTTCTTTCAGTTGACCCCGGGAATTAAGTACTACAAGCTCAATGTTCCCGCATGTGCTGGAAGGACTTACACTCCATAAAATTTCCATATTCCCCGACTTTTCCACATCCACATAAAACCGCCACGAAATTTCCTTCGAAGATGCCCGAATATCACGCCAGTAATAATCAGATGCTTTGTTCCAGGCCCGGTGAAAAAAATACGCTTTAAATGGCTCTCCCCCCCAGAAAAAAGCAAATGTTTCATATCGCCTGTCAAACGCATCTGTTGCATCCGGCGCAACACCTAAAACCAAGCGCTGATATACCGGCCCCTGCTTTACACGAACCTCCACCTGCCAATTGTTGCCTGCTGCAAAGGACAAAACAGGAAGCAGGAGTGGCGCCAACACTCCTATGATCAGTTCACGTTTCTGTATTATCTTCATTGTGCCCTCCTCAAGGTACTTTTTCTGGTACTCAAGACCCTTTCAAAAGGCATACCATGTGCGTCATGGCACAAACATCAGCTTTTTTAACGGGTTAAGGCAGTATTTTTATGAAAGTATGTGGGTGGTCAATAACCCTGGTGTGGTAGCAATACCCCTCTTTCTGAAAAACGCGTCCATAAAGTGAGCGGGGATGAAAAACCAATGCTCAGGTAAAACTTCACACCTTCAACATCTTTGAGAGGCTTCGCCACATGAAAAGAGAAAGTGAAAGGGAAATGATACGCCAGATAAAGGTCTACATTTATACCCCCACCCACCGAATGTATGAATTGAGGCTGAGGAAGAAAAGAAACGGCAGATTCGTAAAATGCGTCCAGGTAAAAAACACGGAAAAACAGAGGGAAGGTAGAAGCAATACCAGTGTCAGGAAAGTAAAAGGGATACAGTATAGAAAAAGCAGCAGAGGCCATGCGTGACCCGTTAATCCCTTCCGAATAGCTGTAGCCCCGCACAGTAAAGGTATCAGGGAAAAGCTCATCGGAACCTCCTGTATCAGACGTCTCAAAAGCCCTATCCCTATCCGGTCCCCACGCCGCCCCGGCAAGCAGACGACCCTGGAGAAAAACATTGATTCCAGGAAGCTTAATCGCAGGTGCAAGCTCCCATGCTGTTGCAGAATAGGAAACATCGCTTCCCGTGTACCTGCCGAGAGTTTTGAAAAACAGTGATACCTTCATTCCTGACTGGGGGGCAATGGAGGTACGGAAAAATTTTCGACTGTCAAAAGTAAAGTTCACTCCAACAGAATTTCTCCATCCTCTTTGAATCATACCAGCGAGCTCCTCAGGAAAAGGAGAAAGGCTGCGGTGTTTCTTGAACAGATAGTAAAAACGCCCCCCGGCAAACCACCTCTCGCGCAAATAGGGCACGCCGACAAGTACCCCTCCTTCCAGCCAGGACTGCCAGTATCTTCGAGCTTCACCATCAACTGTATAATCTACGCGCTCCGGTGGAACATGAGATAAAAACAACGCCACGGTCGGATAGAACCGATTGATACCAAAAAGCAACGAGAAAGGAAAAGTATTCCCATCACGAGAATGCTGGTAGCCCACACTTATGTAGTAGAAATACCTGAGAAGTACATCCCAGTTGAATGTGCGTGCAGACACATAAGTTCCTGTTTTGGAACTATACGCGTAGTATGGATACCAGAAAAGCGGACGCAGCGACTTGAAAGAACTGTATGCCTTGCCGGATATTCCGGGAGTAGAAAGGAAGGGGATAATCACCTCACCCTTGGGAAATTCAATTTCCTTTTCTTCTTTCAGGTCCTGCCTGCAAATTTCGTAACCACGGGAGGTATAACAGGTATAAAAAACTTCGTTTTCAGCTGGGTCTATATCGAATTCATATATACCTGAATCGTCTCCACCCACAAGGTAATATTTTCCTTCTTCGGGTACGTACAGATAAAGGTAAAAACTTCCATTTCTTGAAGAAGTAAAGTAAATCCCTTTTTGCGTCCATACCGGAAAACGGTTCATCCATCTGTCTCTTGTTACAAAAGATACAAGTTGTGTTCTTACGTCCAGCACACATATATCCTGTGGTTCATTTGGGATTTTGCATGTATAAGCAACAAGCTGGCCGTCCGGGGCAACCGACGGGTCAGTGAGTTCAACTCCTTCCACAGTGAAACTTGACTCCTTCTTTAACGAATCCCCATTTTTTGAAAAAAGGAAAATCTCCGTCCCGCGTGACGTTCTGCGAGTACCGACCATTATGTGGGAGGGGGGCAACCACACTGCTGTCTCTACCCCACTGCCCTTGGTCAGTCGTGTAACCCTGCTGGAGTCAAGGTTTAACTCGTAGATGTCATATCTGGTATAAAACGTTTTCTTTCTCTCAATGGCAGTAAAAATAACAGAATTACTCCTATCACCAGCAGAAAGGCTCTGAACTTCGTAAGCATCCCACTTGGAGAGCAACTTTCCCGTGTTGGCATCTATAAGATACAGCCCGGGATACTCCGAACCATTGTTGCCGTAAAAAAGAACCGCTCCATAAGATGCAAGTACTTTTACTTTCCCTTTGTAAAAGCCACTGCGCGTAATAACCGTACGCCACAAATGCGTTTCCGGGGGAGCGTTTTCTAATTCGTGGAACTGAAAGTCACGCCAGAGGTCGTCCAGGGTGTATCCCCAGATGTTGTAACCGATTATGTTCGCAAAAAAAGGTACGGTTCTGCTGTAGCGTTCAAAAAATTCGGAGACGGTCTTTTCTCCGTATTTACTGCTCAAATAGTCAATAAACCGTGACCCGCTGAGATACTGGAAAAGACCGTCAGGCCATAAAGAAAGCTGGCCTGCACTTTTTGCGAGTGAAAATCTTTCGCGTGCAAGCGTTCTTGTAAAGATAAGACTGAAGGGATGTTTAACGCGGCCGAAGCCGGTAAACTCGCTTTCATAATAAGTGGCGATACCCTCTATAAGCAAATCCGGCATAAGGAAATTTGGAAAGTACAAACGGCCCAGAATGTACCTGGGCACCAAGGAAATACCGCGTACCTGGTCAAGGGTGAGAATATGAACGAGCTCGTGCACAAATACAGTTTCAAGCCAGGTGGAATAATAACCGATTGAATCGGAAGGAAATGGTGGACGGGTGTCTATGTAGATCACAGGTCGCGGGAAGACCGTCGCAATCCCGTTTGTGTCATCGTAATTTTCCAGGAGCACCACATGAATTTTCAGGGACGGTTCCCAGTTCAAACGCGACGATAACCTGGAAAGGATTTTCTCCGCATTTCCAACAAGCCAGGTGGCATCAGATTGGGTCTTATCATAGTAATGAATGTAAAAATGTTGAGTTTCAACAGTACGCCATTTCAATCCAGGAGGCAAAAAAGTCGCACTTAAAGAAAACAAACACACCAGTGCCGCGACAGCGGCGGTGGAAAAACCGTTCCTCAAGCTCTTCTCAAAATTCCTACGGGCGTTTTTCAGTGAATGCTTTGAGCAATTCCAGGGGCACAGGAAGGATGGTCACAGAATTTTTCTCAGAAGCGATTTCAGCAACGGTTTGAAGGAACCTGAGCTGGATTGCAATAGGATTGCGTGAGATGATTTCCGATGCCTGTGCCAGTTTTTCCGATGCCTGGAATTCACCTTCGGCAGCAATAATTTTTGCCCTTCTCTCACGTTCTGCTTCTGCCTGCTTGGCCATTGCACGCTGCATTTCCTGTGGAAGGTCTATGTGCTTGACCTCCACGGCCGAGACCTTAATTCCCCAGGGGTCGGTGTGCTTATCCAGGATTGTCTGTATTGTGGCGTTAATTTTCTCCCGATGGGCAAGGAGCTCATCAAGCTCTGCTTCACCGCACACACTGCGCAGGGTTGTTTGTGCAAGTTGGGAAGTTGCAAACATAAAGTTTTCTACCTCAATAACACTTTTTACGGGGTCAACCACGCGAAAATACACAACAGCGTTGACCTTGATGGATACATTATCCTTTGTAATTACATCCTGCGGGGGCACATCCATTACGATCGTTCGCAGGGAAATTTTAACCATCTTATCAATGACAGGGATTACGTAAATAATTCCCGGTCCTTTCGCATCGATGACCCGTCCCAGCCGAAATATTACACCTCTTTCATATTCGTTAAGCACCCTGATACCTGAAAGAAGAAAAATCATAAAAAGAACAATAAAGCCAAGGGCGAATGTAGACATTTCACACCTCCCTTACTTTTTTTATCAGGAGTTTCATTCCTTTCCTTCCTGTAACCACAATTCTATCACCTTTCGTGAGAGGTTCATCGGAAATTGCATCCCAGTACTCCCCGTGTACAAAAATTTTCACGTTCCTGTGATTGTGAACCAGAACGACCTCGCCTTCTTCACCTTCGATGCCCTCAAATCCCAGAGCCGGTTTCTTCAGCTGTGCCTTTACTGCCAGTGCCACCGCCAACACAATAAATCCCAAAGTCACAAAAAACGTGGGCAGAAGCACCCGATAAGATATGCGATAATACGGGGCCCCTCCCTCAAACAACATTATACTTCCAATAAACATGCTGATAGCACCGGCGATGCCCAAGAGACCGTACGATGTGATTTTGATTTCCGCGATAAAGAATATAATTCCAAGAATAATAAGAAATATGCCGGCATAGTTAACAGGGAGAGTTTGAAAGGCGACAAAAGCCAGAATCAGTGAAATAGCACCGATAACACCAGGAAATATGGCTCCTGGGTTGGATAGTTCGAAAAATATTCCCCAGAAACCAATCATCATAAGAACGTAAGCAAGATTGGGGTTGCTCAGAGCTTTAAGAAAACGGAGACGAAATGACATTTCATATCTATCCAGCGTTACTCTTGAAGGGTCCACAACCAGTTTCTTTTCCACACCCTGAATGCTCACAATTCGACCGTTGAGTTCCTTGAGAAGGTCGTTAATGTCTGAAGCCACAATTTCCACAACGCCTATCTCTCGAGCCTTTTCCGCATCCGTGGAAATGCTCTTTCTGACAGCTTTCTCGGCCCATTCAACATTTCGTTTGTGCTTTTTGGCAAGTGATATGGCATAAGCGGCGGCATCATTTTCTACCTTTTTCAGCATTTCTTCGCTGATCTTCTCTCCGCCCATGTTCACAGGGTGCGCCGCACCTATGTTTGTACCTGGTGCCATGGCAGCAATGTGAGAAGCAAGCGTAATAAATGCTCCTGCTGACGCGGCTCTCGCCCCAGGAGGAGCAACATATACCACTACAGGCACCGGGCTGTTCTCGATGTATTTGATGGTCTCCCGCATGGCTGTATCCAGTCCACCCGGGGTGTCCAGCTGAAGAATGACCATCTGAGCCCCGCCCTCCACTGCATAATTAATGGCCTTGCCCACATACTCAGCAGTCACCGGACCTACAGGCCCCTGAAACGTGGCCAGAACGACCTTTTCCACGTTGAGCGTAACAGGAGAGGGTGAAGTGATACCAATACACATTGCGAGAAGAAGCCATACACTCATGACTCTATTCCTGCGAGTAAGCCTTTCAAATAATGGGTAGCAGGTACTGATGCAACATAAGGATGGTCTTCGGGTTGAGTAAAAGAGCGATACACTATCCACCGTTTTGAAGAAGGAGGCAAGCTCTTCACCAGATCTTCCAGTGTCACATGATACGAGCACGAAAAAGAAAAGAGAAGGCCACCATCATTAAGAAGCTGTAATGCAAGATGATGAAGGCGCCTGTATGCCTGAACAGCCGGAATTTTCGAACTTCTATCGGGTGCAAATGCAGGTGGATCCATGATCACAATATCGAACTTCGCCTTTTCATTGTTCAAGTGGTTAAGTACATCAAATACATTTCCATGAATTACCCGGATGTGTGAAAAACCGTTCAATCCAGCATTTTTTCTAATCATGTTACACAGTTCAGCTGAAGACTCCACACAAACGGCCGAACATGCCCCACCTGCAACGGCGTGAAGTGCAAAGGCTCCATTGTACGAAAAGCAATCGAGAACGCTTTTCCCTTCGGCGATGCTGGTAAGGTAACGCCGTGCATGCCTCTGGTCAAGATAAAATCCTGTTTTATGACCTTCAGCAAAATCCACGGTGTACTGAATTCCATCAACTGCAAGGGTAATCGGCGAGTGAAAACCGGGTGACCTTTTCACAACCCGGGAACCCTTTCGAAAGACAAAGTGTCTCAAATGCAAGAGAGAAGAAAGAGTGTCCTGAATAATATCAGCAAATGTGGCGGCTGCTTCAGAGTGAAACAAACACACAAAAAAATCTTCGTACACATCCACAACCACACCCGGAAACATATCACCTTCTGCATTAATAAGTCTAAATGACCCCCATTCTGTAACGCCCAGCCGGCGACGTCTGGTGAGTGCATTCATAATTTTTTTGCGAACCACACCTTCCAAATCCCCGTCTACATTAACATCAAATACTCTGAGCGGTACCGTGCCCTCCTTTTCCCATAATCCGAGCACCCCATCGGGCAGATTTTTACCGGACACCCGGACAAGAGCTACATCCTGTGTCACATTCACACGTTTAATATCCTTCTGTGTAAACCACATCCCTCCAGCGAGCAAGCGCCTCTCTGCCCTTGGGTGAAGAGTTACGGATCCTGCAATTCTCATTTCAACCCCAATTCCTTCATTACTTTCTTTAAATCATCCCATGCAGCGCGTTTCATGGAAGGATATCTCAGCAAAAAAGCCGGGTGAAATGTTGGAAGAATACGCATCCCCATATTATTGTACCATCGCCCGTGGACTGTTGTGACCCCTGCACGTTCACCTGTAAGCACTTTGAGGGCATGCTTGCCCAGCGTTACCACAACCCGGGGCCTGATAATTTCCAGTTGTCGTTTGAGAAAAGGAAAGCACGTGGAAACTTCATCTGGTAGTGGATCACGGTTATCAGGCGGGCGGCATTTCAAAACATTGCATATGTAGACCTTATCGCGCTTCAGCGTCATGGCTTCAATCATGCGCGTAAGCAACTGTCCGGCACGTCCTACAAAAGGCCTTCCCGTTCGATCTTCTTCTTCTCCAGGGGCTTCTCCTACAAACACAACTGCAGCATCTGGATTTCCTTCCCCAAATACAACATTCGTTCTGGTTTCGTGAAGCCTGCAACGACGGCATTCACCAAGCTCGCGTCTCAAATCCTCAAGCTGACCTTTTTTAAGGTCTTCCGTACCAGTTTCTACTGATCTCATGAACTTTCTCTGATTCTTTACCGATGGTAACGGAATGAAATCTACTCCCTGAGACCGCAGATATTCTACGTAGGAAAGAATGTCGAAACCTTTATCCTTCATTAATCCGTACGTTCCCAGAGCGTCGCGATGGCTTCACCTCCGCCAATACATATAGCTGCACAAGCGACTTTCCCGTTAACCACCTCAAGCGCACTTAACATGGTTACCACAATACGTGTGCCACTGGCTCCTATGGGATGTCCAAGGGACACGGCTCCACCCAGAATGTTCACTTTTTCGTGGGGCAGTTGCAACTCTTTTATTGCGACCATAGGCACCACGGAAAAGGCTTCGTTGATTTCAAACACGTCGACCTTCTCCAGAGATATTCCGGTACGCTCAGACAACTTTTTCATGGCCTCAACAGGCGCAGTCGTAAACCACTTTGGTTCCTGGGCGTGAAATGTGTAACCCAGAAGTTTTGCCAGAGGTTTGAGGTTATATTTCTTTACAGCGCCTTCTGAGGCAAGGACAACTGCCGCAGCTCCATCATTGATGGATGAGGCATTTGCGGCAGTGATGGTTCCATCCTTTTTAAATGCAGGACGAAGTGAAGGAATTTTTTCGAATTTAACCCTGAAAGGTTCCTCATCCCTGTCCACCTTAACCTCTCCCTTTTTCCTGTCCTGGTAGGTAACAGGTACAATTTCCTGCGAAAATATTCCATCCTCGGTGGCCTTAATGGCGCGTTTGTATGACTCTATCGCGTATTCATCCTGAGCTTCTCGCGTGAGGTTATACTCTTCGGCACATAGTTCACCACATTGACCCATATGCACATTGTCGTAAGGATCCCAGAGTCCATCGTGTATCATTAAATCTATAACGTCGGCGTCTCCCATTCTGGCTCCTTCACGCGCCCATTTGAGTGCATACGGGGCCTGAGACATGTTTTCCATGCCTCCTGCAACAACAATATCCGCATCTCCTGCTCGAATAGCCCATGTCCCCATGATCACTGTCATAAGCCCCGAACCACACACCTTATTCACCGTCACAGCCGGGGTGGAATCGGGAATTCCAGCATATCGCATGGCCTGGCGTGCTGGTGCCTGACCTGCCCCCCCCTGGAGCACGTGACCCATAAACACCTGGTCCACGGCGTCTGCGGAAATACCTGCATGTTCAAGAGCCGCTGTAATGGCGCTGGCTCCCAAACGTGCCACATGTACATCCTTCAAAACTCCCTGAAATGAGCCGATAGGGGTGCGCTTGGCACCTACAATATACACACCACTCATTTTCCGCCCTCCTCCATAACGCGTTTTTCATTAAATGCTATACATGTGTTTTTGAGCACGTCAAAACTTTTAGCTATGCGTTCTTCGTCCGTAAGTTTTTTAATCATTTCCTCGTCCATTTTTAAACGCAAGCCAATAAGATTCGCTGACGTAAACCTCAGTGCAGACTGCAAAATCTCCACAAAATGAGTGCATCCTTCGGGGCCTCCCACACGAGCTGCAATTTCCCTGTTCACACCCTTCTGAATTCTGAGACCCTCAATTGAACGAATTTTTCCCTCTGAAAGCCGACACGCGCGGAAAGGTACCCGCATCATGCGTCCATGCGCTTCAATTATAGAAGCGGTTGAAGAGTTCACTTTGAGGAAAACGTGTAATGAGTGTTCCAGATCCAGCAGCGAAGCGTGTACATGGATGACATCCCTGTGTTCAGGGTCAAGTGAAAACTTGATGTTAATACTTCTCTCAAACACCAGCTCTCTTGATGAACTGCACGTGGAAACTTTGTCCATGAAAAAAACCTCCTTATCTTTAAGTAAGATAAAAATAAAAAAAACAAGAAATCTGTAAACCTGAAAATTCTATCTATCAATTGTGAGTCTGGACGATTATAATATCAGTGCAAGCACGGGCAGACAACTTTATTCGGGTTCATTCAGGCCAGGAGAATCACAGGATCTAAATCTGTACACCAATCATTGTCACAATGCACACATTTCGTTTAACCTTCTAAACCACAACAGACCCGTCGCGGAGGTGTGCTGTGGGAGAAGGGATTGCACTGGCGCTTATAACTGCGGTACTGTGGGGTATTGTTCCCATCATGGAAAAGGTGGGGCTCGAGGTCAAAGCATCACCTTTTAATCTCGCAATTCTCAGAAGTATTACAGTGGGAATGTTCGCTCTGGTTCTTTCCTTCTTCAGTGGATTTTATTCAGAAATTCAAACAGTCCCTGTGAAAAAGGGGATTCTCATTGCATCCAGCGGTATTATTGCAGGATTCATTGCAATGACAGTGTACTATTCAGCTCTTAAACGAATCGGTGCTTCCGTGGTTGTACCACTTGCGTCAACGTACCCTCTATTCGCTTTGATATTTTCTATTATCCTCCTGCACGAGAAAGTTACTTTCACGCGCGCTGCAGGAGCAGCGCTTGTAGTCACCGGAGTTATTCTCATCAGTAGTGGAAAATGACAAACTCTCTTGCCCTCTACTTATCAGTGGTGATACTCTTTTAGCGCGCCATGAGGTTCCCTGTAAAATCATTGCTGGCCATTGTGTTAATCGCCTGTACTTCCGCATGCCTTACAATCGAAGAAGAAATATGGCTAAAACCTGATGGTAGCGGTCTGGCAAAAGTAAAATTCATCATGCCGGTGAGTTTATTTGAGAACGAAAAGGTGAGGAGAGCCCTCTCGTATCAGATTCCCCTCACCCCGGAAAGACTCCGGCAAAAATTCAGTAAAATGCCAGGAATTTCAGTAAAGAACGTGGATGAATACATAACCCCTCAAAAAATGCGGGTGATGGAGGCAGACCTTGCGTTTGATCACATCGGCCGTTTGAGTGACAAGGCCGTGATGTACCAGCTCACGGAATACCAGGATACCGTCACCCTTACCGTAACAATTACGCGGCAGCATAGGAAAGGTGCGGCAAGTCGACGCAAGAGGAAAATAAACATCGAAGAAATACTGGAGAAAAATTTTCAGAAATACCAGATTAAATTTCTCGTTCACTTTCCAACGCGTATCATCCAAATTGAAAATTTCGAAAAAGCGGGGAAGCGGGATGCAAAATGGCATGTTTCTTTCAGCACGATCTTTAAAGACGGACCACCCATTAAAGGCAAAGTAACATATTACAAGGAGCCGAATTTATGGGAAAAATTAATAAATTACTTCCGCTTTCCATAATCCTTGGAATCTCCTTGGGAATCCACACTCAAAGTTGTGCATGGATGGACAAACCTCAGAAGGGACGGGTAAAGATCCAGATGACTCTTTCCCATATCAATACAAACCGTTACTACGATGGAAACGGCGATCTTCACCACTCCCCTTACATAAATTTTGCAGAAACCCGAATCACTCTGGGTGTTGAATGCAACATTACCGCATTCTTTTCCCTGTTTGCCAAAGTGCCTTTTGTGCAGAGGACTGGTAGCACGTACATACCGGTATACTTTGTCACGGACACAGGGGCAATCACCATGGACGAAATTAATCTCTCGGTGAGGGGGTCTGGACTTGGAGATGTAGAAGCAGGTGTCCACATTTACCTCGACAAATCAATCGCTGAATACCTGAAAGAAGGTCTCTTTATTCGTCCACATTTTTCTATCATCTACCCTACAGGCGACAGCACAGGAGAATACCCGCGTTCTCTCAATCCATTTCAGGATTCTGTAAAACTTCCCACAGGCACAGGACAGGCAGATTACAGGCTGGGAATACTCGTGGGCTTCAAGTGGAAAATATTAAGGCTTGTTTTCGATTACACTTACACCATCCGTACAGCCACGAAGGACCTTACAAACTGGATTGCATACCTCCTCCCGGATAGCATCGACCCCGGCGACCGCATGGACTTCTTGCTCAAAGCTGACATATTCCTCCCGGAAGGCTTTATCGTGAATACAGGCATTCGACATTCATTGCTTCAGGGATTTAATGTCAAAGGTACAGACCTTATCACCGGCCAATACCTGGACTACAACACAACTCATGCGGTGCTCACGTATGGATCCGCTGGCATCCGATACTCCCATAATTCGAAAATTTCATTTGGAATTACGTTTCACTTTCCAATTACTGGCAAAAATTATCCCGAGGCTTCAGCCTACGCAACTTCCAAAGACCCTTACAGGGTTAACGAAGGGGTACGGGACTTTGACGGGTTGTACCTCACGATGAGAGATCCTGTGCTTCCGGGGTTCTACACGGTAGCAGATATTACGTATGAATATTAACCGCCTCATAGGTGTTTCGATAGTCGCTCTTGTCTGCCCTTTTGTTGCAAGGGCGTTCAACGACACCGGCATACGATGGATGTACACCGAAACAACCCACTTCAACATCGTGTATCATTCCGAATCAGCACACACAGCCTCTGAAGTCGCTTCCAAATGCGAAACATTTTATGCAAACATCGCCAGTTTCTTCGGCATAAAGCCGCCACCCTGGAAAATCACCATTGTGGTAAAAGGCAAAGACGACATTGCCAATGGGTTCGCACTCTATAATTACGACCTTATCCAGTTGTGGACGGTCAATCTGCATTATCCCATTCGTGACAAACATCGCTGGATAGACAACGTTCTTTATCACGAACTCACACACATCTTTCAGGAAAAGCTTTCCAGTGCCACAGATCCATCCTTTCCTGCCATTATCGTAAATGCCGGGCTGGCAATAACACGCACTCGTGCACTCAAAGATTTTTCTCTAATAGACCCGGTGTTTCAGGCTGGTGGAGTCATCATCTATCCCACAGCACAGGCTCCTTCATGGTTTGTTGAGGGTGTTGCCCAGTACGTAGCATCCCGTTTCGGAAATGAATCTTATGACTCCATTCGAGAAATGATTATGCGAACACTTGTGCTGGAAGAGAAATTTCCTCTGCCCGGGGAACTTCTCAACTTCAGGGGCAAACGCGGAATTAAATCCGAAATTGTCTATAACGCGGGATTCAGTCTTTCACGCTACATCGCTGACAACTTTGGGAACGATGCTCTTGCTTCTATTGCTGTGAAAGCATCCGCATTTCCAGGTGCTTTCGAACAGGCTGTTAAGAAAACTTTGGGAATTTCATACCGCGAGCTTTACTCACGCTGGCGCTCCCATGTGGAAGAATATGTATACAGGGTCACAGCAAGTATTAAAAACCCGGATGTAGAAAAACCGTTCATCTCCAAAGACCGCGGGATTCAAATGCTACCGCGTATAACACACAGCGGCCTGTATTACCTCAGTTACTCTCCTTCCCGCGGCAAATCGCGTATTATGCTACTCACTCGGGACGCAAAAACTCCTCGTGTGATCGTTTCAAATGTAGGTGGCGGCTTTGACGTGGATGCATACGCCAACTTCATTGTGTACGTAAAAAGAAAACTGAACATGAAAAATCATATTGTAAAAAGTATTTATGTAATGGATTTAACAACAGGTAAAACACATCCCCTGGTGTAAAAAGAAGGATTGGGAGAACCTGCTGTTTCTCCTGACGGAAAATACGTTGCAGCCGTAGCATGGGGTGACTCTTCAACCTGGTTGGAACTATACACCATGGATGGTGAATTCATCCGTCAGATCACCACATCTTATGGAATAGAAATCCACAACCCGACATTTTCTCCGGACGGAAAATTTATTGCTTTCGAAATATTCGATGGAGAGCAACTGGATATTGGATGGACCAGCATATCCGGCGGGCCCATCTCAGTGTTAAAACTGACCCACAGTAACGAGCGCTTCCCTTCATTCATCAGTAACGACGCAATCTTCTTCTCATCAAACCAGAACAACATTTACAACATTTTCGCCGTTCAGATAACCACACAAACTGTCTCTCAGCTAACCAACACGCTGAAAGGCAACATGACGGTCGACTATGATCCTGTTACGCATACTTTATATTACGGGTGTTTTACCTCCTCAGGCTTCAAACTGTGTCGGAGGAAATACCCAGTACTTACATTCCAGAACTCGGTGACAGATGTACGTATAACCGCTGCAAAGCTTTCCAAGTCCCAGATTCCCTTCTCACTCATCAGTAACGGTTTGCCCTACAAATTTATTCCATCAAGAGCAAACGTGTATCCGGTACTGAGTGCTATGGATTACCAGTTCGTGGCAGGAGCACAGTTCACCTTTTCCGATCAGCTTTTTAAACATAATTTTTCATTTGCGGGTTTTTTAGGAACACGCGGATTTCAGTGGTTAAGCTTTCTTTACGTAAACCGCCAGCTTCCTGTCAACATTTTCGCAACAGCAGACCGCCTTAAATATCTTTTGGAAGAGAGTTTTTCGGTCAGTGGACTGACTTTTTCAAATATGCTCATAAGCGATAGAGTGGGAGTCGGTGTTACAGCAAATGCAGGTGAACATGTGGCAGGTTCAATATCTTACTTTTATAATCATGCGAAGCTCATCTCACCACTTATGGAATTTTCCCTGATAAAAGCTTATTCCGCCACACCTTCGGGTGAAATATACGAGCTTCACTCGATCCCCTTGAACTTGACTTTCCGCTGGCGTCATCCGGTGAATCTCAAAATCTATTTTCGGGTATCCGGTCACTTCAACCGCAGCCTTTCTTACATGGACTATTATTACAACACAGGAGATTATTCATTTGTGAAAACGCGGCTTATAATTACAGGAACACACAAATTATACAAAGGGCTCAAACTCGGGTGGACACTGGCGGGTGGGCTAATCTCACGCAATGTAGATCCATTACACGAATTTTTCCTCGGGGGTTTTTATTATCCTCTCTTCTTCGGCTTCTACGGAGATGTATACATGCCCGGTTATCCTTATCTCTCAATACATGGCGAATATCTGTACTTCAACAGGATTCTTATGCCATACACCAAAGGAGTACGAACGCGGGCGATACTGGGCAATCATCTCACATTTCACGGACTGTCCGTATACGGCTTTGTAGACGTTGGTAATGCATTCTCTCGAAAAAAGTGGTTCACGGAAGATGAATACACGCGGTGGAACGAGATTTGCACCGATGCAGGAGTCGGCATGAGATTAAAACTGAACATTTTCTACAACGTCCCTTTTGACCTTTTCGTCATGGTTGCATATCCTTTCAATAACATACCGGTAAAGAACGAAAATGGAGAAGTATACAAGACCAGAGGAAAGGTAAAAACGTACTTTCTTCTGGGCTGGTCGTCGTTGTAAACACCGGCGGGGAGGTCTGAAAAGGGATGTTTGAGCAGAAAACCATTGAAAATACGGTGATAGAAAATGAAGTAATTGAGGGACTTTCGCTCGAAAATAAAGTGTTTGAACGCGTAACATTCCGGAGTACTGTTTTTCGAAACGTGAAAATCCATAACACCCGCTTCGTCAGGTGTAACTTCATCAATGTACAATTCCTTACAGTGGAAGGGACGTACATGGACATGGCAAATAGTTCCTTTCAATCTTCCAGTGTCGAAAATTCAACGTTTAAAAACTTCCGGGCAACAGGACTCCACGTCGAAAACTTCACCATCAAAGAAAGCACTTTCTATCATTTTTCCGTATCCGGCTCATTCGTGCGATTAAAACTGACCAAATCACATGCAGAAAGCATCCAGATCGAGCCACTTAAAATCTCCGGGGCCGATGTTCTCTCCTGTAGTATTGTTGGTGCCTTTATACGGGACATAGAAATGCAAAACTTCTCAATGCAGGATACCGACCTTTCGGATATAGACTTCGCAAATGTGAAAATAGAATCATCAGGATTTAAAAATGTCAGATTTTCAGGCATATCCGTAGAAAAAGCCATACTCAATGAAATTAATCTCAGCGAAAGTTCCTTATCTGGAATATCAATTTACGATTTTGTTATGGCGGCAGCACTTATTAAAAACACCACTGTTAAAGAGTGCGAAGGTACCAGGTGGTCAATTAACAACTCAAATATGACGGGATTATCTGTATTTAACAGTAGCATATCGCTCCTGTCCCTTCGTAAAACCACAACGAGCAAGTGCCGAATGGAAAATCTCTCTTTTAATTCGGCACAGGTAGAAAACTGTATCTTCAGAGACTGTTCTCTCATTTCCGTAGAATGGACTTACTCGCATTTAAAAAACACGTCGTTCCCGGGTTCTGTATTCGAAAGAGTCAATTTATCAACTTCAATCCTTGAAAACAGCGACATCTCCAAAATTTCATCACGTGAGTCCATATTTCCCCCCATCACCTCAGGGCAAAGTCAATGTCCAGCATGTGGAAGTTCCTTGAATACAGAAACAGGAACGTGCGAAAAATGCGGTAAACAATGGGCCCAAAAAAAACTTCGCATTTATTCAGGAACAGCGTCTATATTCTCTTTCACTCTCGCACTGCTTTCAGGTCCTTTTATGTTCGCGCTGGCGTTTGTTCTTAAACGTGCTGGAATGGAAACCATCTGGCCATTATTAATTATGTCTTCGGTGCCCCTTACAGTGCTTTCACTTTTTGGTTAACTTTATGCCATAGTGAGAAGCGTTTTATCTCGTGCTTCAGTGCGGGGGGTTTATGCGTATCTCGGCTTTGTCATCAGTGTTGCCAACCTCGCCTGCCTTTTTCTCTTGCTCCAGGCAGTGATGAGGCGATGGCTTTAACAGCGAAAATCATTGGTCCATCTGGCGAACGTGAAGTAAAGATAACCTCGTTTCCGTGTACATTCGGGCGTTCAAGTACATGCGATGTAATTCTCCGTGACCCGGCGGTATCAAAAAAGCACTTCAGAATCTACCGAGAAGGTGGTCGTTTCTTTGTCGAGGATCTCGGGAGTTCCAACGGTACTCTAATTCACGGCAAACGAATTACACAAGTACCTTTACAGGATGGCACTCGTATTCGTGCTGGCAAAACTGAAATCATTGTTTCATATCGCAAAACAACCACCACTCACCGTGACGGAGAAATCACAAGGTTGTTCTCCTCATTTTTTCAGGTTGCCAAGCTACTGCTGGTAAATATAGAAGAGAAGTATGTGTTTAAAGCGGTTCTCGAAGACATGCTAACGCTATTCAATATAGACCGCATTGCACTCTATCTGGACCAGGAAGGAATTTTCCAGAAGGTGGCGGAACAAAGCATAGATGCAACCCTTGTCCACGGCTGCGAACCGCCTGTCGAGCTTATCAAAGAAGAAGCTTCACGAGGCGAGGGAATACAATGGTTAGATTCGGAGCAACTGCCTTTTGATGTGGTTTCAGCATGCGTGGTTCCTGTAAGCGAATCGCTGGATGTACTTGGTGCCTTTTATATGGACACATTCTCTGCGCCCTTGCGACTGGATGAACGTGAAGGCTTTCTACTCACAGGGATTGCCGGATTGCTTGGTGTGCACTTGAAAGCTCGCCATCTTGAAAACAAGCTGGAAGAAGAACGTATGTTTCGCGACAGTCTTTCGCGCTTTGTTCCCCCCGATGCCCTGGAAACCATCATCGGTGACAGGGAAAAGTTGATGCAATTAACAAATCGTCTGGAGCGCCAAAACGTCACATCCATGTTCGTGGATATCGTGTCCTTCTCAAGCATGTCTGAACGCCTCTCCAGCGAAGAGACAGCATTTGTAGTCAACGAGTTTATGAGCCGTGTCACATCGTGTGTGTTTAACCATGGAGGATCAGTAAACAAATACATCGGTGATGCTGTGTTTGCATTGTTCGGTACCCCCATCCCGAGAGGAGACGAGGAAAAAAGAGCCATTGCGTGTGCTCAGGAAATTATCCATCAAATGGACCTCATTCGTGTCCCAGGACTCCAGGAAACACTTCAGGTGCGCATCGGCATCAATACCGGCCCGTGTGTAGTTGGATTCATCGGGCCTGCCCAGCGACTCGAATATACAGCCATAGGCGATGCTGTCAACGTAGCAGCACGACTGCAAACTCTCGCCAAACCCAACCAGATTCTCGTGGGAGAGGCTACCTACCGCATGGCCGGTGAGGCCTTCAAATTCAAACTTGTGGGACAGCTCAAGCTCAAGGGAAAAACCGAACCTGTCGGAGTATACGCTGTAATCGGTTAATCAAATATCCATAGTGTTTCTCCAATTGTGTCTCAAAATATTTAATCATCATACAACCTCCCGGGCAAGAGAATGAAAAGTATCAGAAAATACAAATTCAAAGCCCGGAAGTTTCCTCTTTGAGATTTTCTCACCCCATCCAGGAATATGAGGAAGAGGATTTTATCAGCATTTTCTTCATCAGGGAGGATTTCCATCACCTTAAGCCTGCGTTTTACTTCTTCGAACAGTCTTTGGGGCTCATTAGTGGTGTAGATGAATCTCCTTATCTCAAGGGGAAATTCAAAAAATCTCAAAAGATCATCA
>JAJRZV010000015.1 GCA_024275095.1 bacterium
GCGCCCGTGGCTCAACAGGATAGAGCAGCGGACTTCTAATCCGCGGGTTGGGGGTTCGAGTCCCTCCGGGCGCGCGGTGAAATGCGTTTCGGAGAGGTAAGGGCGGTTTTTTCAGGCACTTCCGGATATGAACCCCCAATGCGTATAGCAAGTGGTGAGCGGAGCGAACATTTCCAAAAAGAGCGAGCAAAAAGCATCAAAGAGAGAGGGTGTTTTTTTCAGTGCTTCAAGGTAATTCAGAGGAGAATTTTAACTCGCGTGAGGGTTCGAGTCCCTCCGGGCGCGATGGGGTTAAACGGTAAGGTTACAAACACTGAAACCGGTAAGAGAACGGTACTGCGACCCCCCAATGGCGCCGGCCAGGAGATATTGAAAAATATCCTGGTTAACATGCGTTTGCCAGTGCATTGTTTACATGTTCATGCACAGTGCAGAAAACTTTTTGCCTCACACTTAAAAGTGCCTCGGGCATACTCCTCCCCGGTTTGTTCATAACTTAATGAATAAAATGTTTTTGGAAGTATCTGCGAACATCTGCTACCATATTCGAGAATTGAAAGACAATTCTCCCAAATTGACAATTCTTCTGTTCCTGGCCTTGGCGGTTTTGTTGTATGGATGTGGAGAAGCACCTGTTACAGACGAAATTGTATGCGTCACGAGCACGGGAGAAATTATTCCTGGAAGAACCTTTCGTTTTCTGCCCTCGCTCATCTACTATCAGGAAGGTGATGTAACCCTTCGAGGAGATCTCTATCTGCCTGCAAGTGGCAGTAGTCCCCCTTATCCAGCGGTGGTGTTCAACCACGGCGGTGCATGGATGCTCGGCTCACGCAGATTTTTCAATTCTCAATATCTTGGCGAGCACCTGGCGTGTCGGGGATATGCTTTCTTTGACGTGGATTACAGACTTGCTCCTTCCATTAAATTCCCCCAGGACATCCGGGATGTCAAGTGTGCCATTCGCTGGCTCAGAGGTAACGCGGATAAGTATCACATTGACAGGACCAGGTTTATCTCGATGGGCGGTTCTGCAGGTGGTCATATTACAGCTATGATTGCGACAACTCCCAACGAGCCGTTTTTTCAGCCCACATGTGACGTGTTTCCAGAAGAAAGTATTGAAGTCCAGGCAGCCATTCCATTTTACGGGGTTTTCAACTGGGTCGATTTTTACGAGCCTTACGGAAAATTTCTTGATGCTGGAAAGATTTATTTTGGCGAGGAACCTCCATCTGAAGAAACACTGAGGCGAGCCTCTCCCCTCACTTATGTAAACGAGACGAATGCGCATTTTCTTATTATCCACGGTACGGAAGATATTGGAGTTCCCATTACTCAGGCAATTGAGTTTCACGAGGCACTAATCAATGCGGGAAAGGACAGCACGCTTGTTGTGATCGAGGGTGCTACGCACGGTTTTGACGGAGCGATCTGGTCGGATTTCAGCGGGGCAGCGGAAAAGGCCATTGACGAATTTTTGGCGAGGCTCTTTGGAAGATGAAAGCACAGAGGAGAAACCTTAAAAAGTCTCTACTTCCTTTGCTCCTTGTCCTTTTCGCCTCCTGTTCCTCGGAGAAGAGTTTGCTGGAAAAGGCACGGTGGCATCTTGAAAACGGATACTTCAGGGAGGCAGAGGCACTTTACAATGAGGTGATCCAGAAAGAAAAATCGACCTGTGAAGCCCTTTACGGCCGAATGCTGGCTCATATCTTCACGGCTCTTGGCGCAGCCCTTTCGACAGGTGGAGGACTGGACATCCTTTCCATATACGCGCCTCAAACTTTCAACGCGTCCACTCTTCTACCTCTCCAATATAACAACGCGGATATGGATTCGATAGTGGACACATTTCTCGTCCCATTTGAAGAACACCTTATCGACCCTGGAATTGAGTATGCAACGGAAGTTATCACCAACGCGTGCAGTTTTTACACTGAGAAAGGGATTGAACTCACAGTAAGCATCATTCCCGAGAAGAAAATCTGGCTTGGCAGGGATTTCAGAACCTACGATGCATTTCTTATGCGAGGCGTGCTTCACTTTGTCAAAGCAGTATTTGATGCGTTGATTTCGCACAACCTGAACATGGCGTACATGGAAGGTATTACCTATTACACCAGCATAACCCGGATAATAGACCAGATTTCTCATGACCCTGTCGGTGTGTTGAGGGAATTGGCCGTTCTTGTCGATGCAAGTCCTGAATTCCTCGACTGGAAGGAGGAGAGAAAAAGTCACTTTGCTGAAGTTTCACCCAACATCGCTTGCGGGCTCGAAGATTTTGCTGAGTGGATGAGCGCGGTGTTTGTGAAAGGGGACCCGGAAGACCCCGACCCCACAGATAATGTTTTTGGATACGTGGATACAAACAACAACCACCTGGTGGATCCCGAAGACCAGCTATGGCTTGGCATAATCAATGCATGGTCAGAAGAAGGACCGGTTGAGGTGTTTGGGTTTGAACTCAACGAGTTCCCTGTGAGCATCAGCTCGGGAGACCTCGCGGGTATTATTCTGTTCGGCATCGGCAACGAATATGTGACCAATGTAATCGCTCTTGTGAAGGAACTGTCCCTTGTCTTCAGTGGCAGGAAACATCGGCTGGTAAAACTTTCAGAGTTCAACGCATTTGTTCCCTTTGGCTTATCGTTTTTTCCCGACACCATTTCTATAGATTTTTCAAAGCTCCTGCCATCAGACATCAACCAGGCTGTACCTCTCAGGCGCCTTTTGCCTGCCTGGGGTACGTATGATCCTCCAGGGAGCAACGGGACCTTCACAGGAGAAGCACATCCTGTGTTTCTCATCGAAGGAGAACTGGGAAAATCGGCCGATGCGTCCATGCTTGTTCAGGAAGTAACAGCAAACGATCCCCTCACTTTCTGCTATACCTGCAAGCCAGGGGTTCACTTTAAAAGCGAAGTGTACGGTGCGAGTTCGACCTATTTTGTGCTTGCCCCCGAAGTCTCGGATTTTATGAACCAGAAGTTCGGCAGAAGTTACGTGGAACAGATTGCAGACGACTGTCTCAGCCCGGGCAAAGCACAATATACAATTTCGGGAATTACTTCGCCTGTATTTTATGCTTACTGGCAGGACCCCACATTTAACGGCAGTCTTTACGTGGATCTCACGAGCATTGCTGATTCAGGAGCGTGTGCAGCCAGGGACGCCGGTTACAGTGGTGACAACATACCGGCAGACAATTATTCTCTCAACAAGGCTCTTGTGCACTTCCAGATACAACTTCTTGATACGTTATCTATACTTGATGTGCTGGTGAAGTCGCTGGAGCGAAAATAATCACCTGTGACAAAAAGGCACAAACGGCGTGAAAGGTGCCTCGTACTTGCAAATACTTGTTTCAGGCGCAGGTGGTGTGGGCACGTGGTTTAAGTGTCAAGAATTGAGAGCAAACCCAGAGATACCTGGTTCTGCGTTACGGTTGAATTAAGCAGTTGGGTATATATCTGGCACCATAACCGTAAACAGCGCCGGTAGAATCTAATCCTCCAAATATAATCATCTCGGAACCCGTCCACACCGCCGTGTGCATATGTACTCCGTGCAAAGGCGCCTTGGGTATAGCAGTCCAGCGATCAGAGGCTGGATCATACACAGCTCCTGTGTTAAAGCAGGTAGAAGAACCACAGCCCCCCCATATTATCATCTTTGTTCCTGTCCACACCGCCGTATGAAATGCTCGAGCAGCTGGTGCCCCCTGATCAGTCATCGGTCTCCAGCTATCGGTATCGGGATTGTATATTCCTCCGCTACTGAGAACTTCTCCATTAATATCCGTCTTCCCACCCCATATAATCATTTCGCTTCCAGTCCATACGGCCGTGTGACCGAACCTGGCCGAAGGAGCTCCTGTACCAGAAATTTTGGTCCACGAATCTGTTGCAGGGTTGTATTTATATCCATCATTCCAGACATTTTTACATGCCCCCACCCCATCGAAATCGCACCCACCCCATATAATTACCTCCTTTCCTGTCCAGATCATGGTATGATCCTGTCGGCTCGTCGGGGCATTTGTGGCAGATAGGGGTTCCCACGTATCAGTGGTGGGGTTATATTTAGCACCATCCCCCAGACTGACTCCAGCGTCATTTCCTCCAAATATAATCATCTCGGAACCCGTCCAGACCACCCCTTCTCCTATTCTTCCACTTGGGGCTCCGGTATCGGAGATGGGCACCCATGTGTCTGATGCGGGATTATATTTGGCCCCCGTAGTTACATGGGCAGCGCAATTTGTAATGGCACCTCCCCACACAAGCATTTCCTCACCTGTCCAGGCTGCCACATGACGACATCTTGCATCAGGAGCATTTACACTCGGGAGTTCTCTCCACGTGTCCGAAGACGGCGAATATGCAAACCCTGTATTAAACATGTCACAGCCTTCTGTTCTGCCGCCCCATATAATCATTTCGGAACCCGTCCAGACTGCCGTATGAGCAGCACGTGGAGAGGGTGCCCTTGTAGAATTTAAAAGGACCCATTCCCCCTCATCCACAACTCCATTGCAATTGTTATCCCAGCCATCGCATACCTCTGTGCTTTCCACACAGACACCTGCAGATTCAGGGTTGAGCGCCACCACCCCCAGCGTCACATCCAGCGCGTACTCGCTCAGGCACACGAACTTCACCGTCTCAGC
>JAJRZV010000126.1 GCA_024275095.1 bacterium
CCGTGCTGCAAAAATTTGCTTCTATGGGCATTATTGATGCACCAGGGCTTAAACAGGAAGATGAATGTGACCTCTCCGAAAAAGAGCGTCGCGAAATCGACGTTTTCGTGAAAAAATTAGAAGAAAAAAACTACTTTGAAATTCTCGGAGTCTCTCCGGAAGCGGATACAGAAGAAATCAAAGACGCGAGTATCATGCTCATACGACGCTTCCATCCGGACCGTTTCTTTCGACGAAAACTCGGGCCTTACAAAAGAAAACTTGAACATATTGTCACCCGCCTTCAAGCGATTTCAGAAACACTGGCCAATCCAGAATCGAGAAAAATATATGCTGAACAATTCGGCGCACCACGCAAATCCACACATGCCGTGCGTGTAGAATACGAAGCCGTTCGGGAGGAAAAGGAGGAAAAAAAGAAAGAACAAGCGGTACCCGAGAAAGACACCGCTGGTAGACCACACCGTAAAAAACCGGGTGTCGAACTGATACGAGAACGCATAAAAAAAGCCCGCAGGCTTTTTGAAGAGGCCGCTCAGAAAGAAAAAAACGGTGACATTTCCGGAGCAATACTCGACCTCCAGCTCGCTCTCGCATATGACCCCTTCTGCCGTGAATATCAGGAAGCTCTGTCTCGATTGAAAGAGTTACACGAACGGAAAACAGGCAGCTGGGAGAACTTCTACCAGGAGGCTCTTTCACTTATCGCACAGGGCGAAACGGAAAAAGCTGAAAAGGTTCTTCTTCGCTGCATCACACAGAAACCTTCCTCTCCTGATCCATATCGTGACCTGGCCAGCCTGCTTCTGGAAAAAGGCAAGGAAGACAAAGCACTGGAGATAGCAAAAATAGCCACGAACGAGTTTGAAGACAACCTCGAACTTCGAATGATGCTCGTATCCATATACGAACGAATGCTTCAGTACGATAGAGCACTGGCGGAGATGAAAAAAATTTTGAAATTTTTAGTTAAAGAAGGGCGAATAGATGGTAAAATTGTGCAAAGTTTTGTCAGATAAGTAAGGGGGTGGGGATATGAGCGTGCCTGTGGGAATCGACCTGGGAACCACCAATTCAGCCGTGGCATACATAGACGGCGACCAGCCCAGAATTATCACCGATTCAAGCGGACAGAACACGTTCCCATCTGTATTTGCCGTCACCAAGGACGGGAGCCGTCTGGTGGGAAACCTCGCCAAACGACAGATGATCATTAATCCAGAAAATACCATTTACGCAGTAAAAAGACTTATTGGCCGACGCTTCGACTCGGAAGAAGTACAGGAGGCCATAAAAAAACTCCCCTACCGCATTGTACGCGGGCCCAACGACGATGTGAGAATAGAACTGCCTGACAAAATTTACAGCATCCAGGAAATTTCCGCTGCCATTTTAATTTATCTGAAAAAAATCGCAGAAGAGGCTCTTCAAACAGAAGTCCACGAAGCTGTTATTACCGTTCCTGCTTACTTTAATGACAATCAACGCCAGGCAACCAAAGACGCTGGCATTATCGCGGGACTGGATGTGCTGCGCATCATCAATGAACCCACAGCGGCTGCGCTTTCTTTCGGACTTCACAAAAAGACCGACAGGGCCACTATTGCTGTTTACGACCTGGGAGGTGGCACATTTGACATTTCCATACTGGAGATGCGCAAGGGTAATTTTGAGGTCCTTTCCACGGCTGGTGATACATACCTGGGAGGAGAGGATTTCGACAGGCGCCTGATGGAATACATGATGGAAAAATTTAAAAAAGAAACAGGGGTAGATCTATCAGAAGATAAAATGGCGATGCAGCGCCTCAAAGAAGCAGCGGAAAAAGCAAAATGTGACCTGTCATTCACCAGCGAAATTGAAATAAAACTTCCTTTTATTGCGATGGGGGAAACCGAGCCTCTTCATCTGAACCTCGTCATCACAAGAGAAATCTTCGAGGATCTCGTAGCCGCGCTGGTACGCACAACCATCGAAACATGTGCCCAGGCACTGGAACTTGCGGGGAAGAAGCCCTCGGACATTGATGAAGTCCTTCTCGTGGGCGGCCAAACCCGCAGTCCCATCGTCCAGAGAGAGGTGGAAAAGTTCTTCGGTCGCAGACCTTCCAAAAACGTGAATCCTGATGAAGCAGTGGCCCTTGGAGCAGCGGTACAGGCTCATGCCCTTACCAGCGGGGGTGAAATATTTCTCTACGATATTACCCCCTTCAGCCTGGGCATTGAAACGGCAGGGGGCAAATTCGCGCGCATTATCGAACGAAACTCCACGGTCCCTGTTACGAAAACACGGGTGTTCACCACGTCTGAAAACGATCAGCAGGCTGTAAAAATCCGCGTGTATCAGGGTGATAAAGAAATCGCTGAAGAAAATGTCTTTCTCGGCGAATTTGTGCTCTCAGGAATCAGGCCTGCACCAAAAGGGGTCCCACGCATTGAGGTAAGCTTTCACATTGACTCTGACGGAATTGTCAATGTTTCAGCTAAGGATCTGGACACGGGCAAAGAACAGTCCATTACAATTACGTCATCAAGTGGCCTTACAGAAGCGGAAGTTCAGGAAATGGCAGAAGAAGCAAAAATTTACGAGCTGGAGCTGGAAGTATAATAATGCGTGGTGGCTTGCCGGAGTTTAACTGCCACATTGTTTAAGACATAACCGTGAGAACACACATTCGAGAATTACTTGACAAAGGGCTTGAACATTATGGATACGGGAAATACAAGGAAGCAATCGAATGCTGGAAGCAGGTTCTCAGGATAGACCCCACCAACGAAGAAGCACGCGATTACCTCACCTCCGCCGGTGAACCCATCAGCGAATTGCCCCCTTCTCACCCACCGGGCAAAACTGTGGAAAACATGCGTGAAGCCTTTAATAAGGGGGACTTCGCTTCAGCCTGTGTTCTGGCAACCATGTTCACACAGCCTTCCATACCTACAGAAACGCATCAAATATACGTTCTTTCAGCATTGAACCTGATCGATTACTACTTGAATAATAAAAAATTCCGAGAGGTTCGACCTGTACGAACAGAAAAAAATGCGGACATAGAAAATTTTGTCCTCACAACCCAGGAAGCCTTTATTCTGGGGCTCTGTGACGGCCAAACCACGGTGGAGGAACTAAAAAGTCTTTCACAATTGAACGAAATGGAAACAACGCGTGCACTGCTGCGGTTGAAAAGCATGGGATTGATAAAATGGTGAACACACCTGAAACTACAGAAAAGACTCTACTTAAATACCTGCGGACCGGAATTCTGGTACTGACCAGAAAATTTGACGTTTTATACATCAATCCTGCAGC
Source organism: bacterium (assembly GCA_024275095.1). GTDB lineage: Bacteria > JAJRZV01 > JAJRZV01 > JAJRZV01 > JAJRZV01 > JAJRZV01. The sequence continues at coordinate 3,310 of JAJRZV010000126.1, forward strand.
AGAAAAATTGTTAAACGTGTCCTCACCTTTTTTGAAAGAAAACAAAAAACTCTCAATTGATGATATTTTCACACAAAAAGAAGCTGGTATTGTACGGTTATGGGTGGACAACACACGGCGTCATTCAAACGCTTTTCTGGAAATTAAAAAGGATGGAAGAGTGCTCCGATTTGTTGCTCATCCCATTGTGGAAGGAAGGAACGACCTGGGAACAATAGTGGAAATTATTGATGTAACCTCATGGACAGAAAACATGTCTCGACAGGACGAATTCGTCAATCAACTTGCAAGAGAAATTACCGGCAAACTATCTGGCAAACTCCCACCAGGATGCGAAGACCTGCCACAGGAGATTGCAGACGAAATCCACAACCTCGCGTCTTGGTACCTTACCTCTGCTTTTGGTGAAGGGGTTGAATTTTTCGAACTATCTACAATAGTACATGAGATGCTGGATCGCATGTCTTCAAATCTCAAAAACACCGCCGTATTCCACTTCATTCCGGCGATGTTACCTCCGGTTCTGTGTGTGAGAAGCGCTCTTGAAAAAGGGTTCAACTTTCTCATGCGTTTCGTTATCGAACAGGCGGACACTAATCACCCCCTTATATTTGCTGTTAAACCCTCCCAGACTGGAAAAGGCCTCGGGGTTCTTATATCATATGCCCTGTTTTTAAAAGATAAGGCTGCACTCAGGGGCGATACAAACCTGTCCAGAGGTCGAGCCATGCTGGAAAAGGCAGGTGGCGAGGTTGAAGTTCTCACTCATACCAACGGTTCAGCATGTATAACAACCTTTCTACCAGCGTCCCAGAGTGCCGTAGCCTGAAAAGATTATTTTTTTCCGGAGTGTGTCATGAAAAACTCTGTGTCAAAAATTGTTCTTGCTTACTCAGGCGGCCTTGACACATCTGTCATCCTGTATTACCTCCGTGAGCGGTACCAGTGCGAAGTTATTGCTTTCATCGCTGACCTGGGGCAGGAAGAAAATCTCAAGGAAATCAGGGACAGAGCACTGGCGACAGGTGCCTCGAAAGCATATGTGGAAGATGTGAAAGAAGAATTTGTACGGGATTATGTATTTCCCATGATGCGGGCAGGAGCAATCTACGAAGGAGTATATCTTCTGGGTACTTCTATCGCGCGGCCCCTCATTGCCAAAAAACAGATAGAAATCGCCGAAAAGGAAGGAGCGGATGCAGTTGCCCACGGAGCCACGGGAAAAGGCAACGACCAGGTAAGATTTGAACTCACATACTACGCTCTCAAACCCGATATTCAAGTAATAGCACCCTGGAGAGAATGGGAATTTGTTGGCCGTCGAGACCTTATAGAGTATGCAAAAAAGCATAATATCCCTGTAGAGGCATCTGAAGAAAAACCTTACAGTATCGACAGAAACGTTCTGCACACGAGCTATGAGGGAGGCATACTGGAGGATCCCTGGACAGAACCACCAGAGGACATGTTTTTAAATACCGTATCTCCGGAAAAAGCACCGGATACGCCGGAATACGTGGAAATCGAATTTGAAGAAGGTAACCCTGTCGCCGTGAACGGTGAAAAACTCAGCCCGTACAAGTTACTCGCACGACTCAACACACTTGGCAGCCGTCACGGAATCGGCAGAGCCGACGTCGTAGAAAATCGATATGTGGGGATAAAAAACCGCGGCGTATATGAAACACCGGGAGGAACCATCATCTACACAGCCCATCGTGCGCTTGAAGGTCTCACACTCGACAGGGAGGTTTTACATCTTCGAGACTCACTCATCCCGCGGTATTCAGAACTGGTGTACTATGGCTACTGGTTCTCACCAGAAAGGAAAATGCTCCAGGCAGCCATGGATGAAGTCCAGAAAAACGTCACGGGGATCGTACGGTTAAAACTTTACAAAGGAGCCGTCCACGTGGTGGGCCGGCGATCACCCTATTCCCTCTTCGATGCTGATCTGGCCTCGTTCGAGAAATCGGGAGATTACAACCAGCAGGATGCTACAGGTTTCATCCGCGTCAATGCACTCAGATTGAAAACAATCGCCAGGAAACGAGGAGGACTATCGTGATCTTTGACAATCTCGTCGGATGGTTTTCCAAAGACCTGGCCATTGATCTTGGCACTGCCAACACTCTTGTCTACACACGCGATAGAGGAATCATCCTGAGAGAGCCCTCTGTCGTAGCCGTGGCGCTTGATGAACGTGGAACCAAGCGCATCATTGCAGTGGGAGATGAAGCCAAGGATATGCTTGGAAAAACACCTGGAAATGTACAGGCCATACGTCCACTGCGAGATGGTGTCATCGCGGACTTCGAAGTGGCTCAGGCAATGCTTCGTTTTTTCATCAGCCGTGTACATCGACGCCGCAGCCTTTTAAGACCCATTATTGTTATCAGCATTCCACACGGAATCACGGAGGTTGAAAAACGCGCTGTTAAAGAAGCAGCGCTGTCAGCCGGTGCACGCGAGGTTTACCTTGTAGAAGAACCCATGGCCGCTGCCATCGGCGCAGAAATACGTGTGGAAGAACCTTCCGGAAACCTCATCGTTGACATTGGAGGCGGCACAACCGAAGTGGCTGTCATTTCCCTTGCGGGCATCGTTCAGTCACGGTCTGTCAAGGTGGGGGGAGACAAAATGGACGAGGCCATTATTCAATACATCAAAAAACAACACAACATCCTCATAGGTGAAAAAACCGCAGAAAATATAAAAATAGAAATTGGGAACGCCAAACCCGCTCAAGACGAAGAGCCTCGAAAGACTCTTGTGAGAGGTCGTGATCTGCTCATGGGAATACCGAAACATGTTGAAGTCTCTGATGCAGAAATCGCGGAAGCGCTCAGACCCACCTTACAAGCTATTGTGGAAGCCATACGTTCAACCCTGGAGAAGACACCGCCTGAACTTGCTTCAGATATTATTGAAAAGGGGGTTATCCTCACTGGAGGAGGTAGCCTTCTGAAAAACCTGGACATACTCATTCGCGACGAAGTGCAGTTGCCGGTTACAGTTGTTGAAAATCCTCTCGATTCGGTAGTTCTGGGATGCGGCCAATTGTTAGAAAATCCAGATCTGTTAAGCCGCGTAGCTGTTGGTTGAAAAAATATTCAGATACAAACGAACCCTGTACTACATTTTTCTCCTCTTAATTTCGCTCAACCTTTATTCCACATCCACAATTGGTAAAGGTCTCCACCGCATAGCACTGGACATACTCGGGTATCCTGTCGCGCAAATACACAGGGTGGTCCTGAAAACAAAAAAACTGCACGAAAAGTATCAACACCTTTTAAAAGCACTCGACGAAAATCAAATGCTGAAAAAAAAGCTGGCTCAGCTTACACATGAAAAAACCCGACTCGAAGCCCTGCTGTCAGAGATGGAATCTTTTGCACCGGAGTTGAAACGCCTGCGCCGAAGCAACGTCCACATTAAAAGCATATGTCGTATTGTGGGTGAAGTTCGAAATTCGGCTGTATTTATCATTGATTGCGGAGAAAAGGAGAGTGTGCAGCCGGGTGATCCTGTGCTCAGCCCGGAAGGTATTGTCGGCAAGGTAAGCAATACCGGTCGATATTTCTCCACGGTAATTACAATTTTCAATCCTGAACTGGCTGTGGATGCGATTACGGTTGACTCCCGCTCAAGAGGAATTGTCAAAGGTGGAAAAGACGCGCTTACAATGCTTTACATCATGCCATCAGCAACCATTGCAATTGGAGATAATGTGGTCACATCAGGGCTGGACGGAACATTTCCTTACGGCATTCCCGTAGGGCAGGTCGAAAAAGTGCTGCTGGACCGCCAGAAGGTGATGAAACAGGTGGTCTTAAAACCAGCTACAACAATGAATGCTCTCACTGCAGTAATTGTACTGAAAAGGAGAAGCCCGTGAAGCAAATATTCATTGATGTGGTGCTGGCGATTACGGGTTATACTTTCTCCACTGCGGGAGTCCTTCCTGAATTCATATCGCCGCACTTTTCAATCGTATTTTTCTCCTGCCTGATAATGAGAAACAGTTACTTTGAAGAAGTAACAGAGGCGTTTTTTCTCGGCATCATTAACGATATTTTTCTCGGACTTCCAGCAGGCTCTACTCCTCTCCTTTTTATCATTCTTTATCCCCTATCCAAGGTTGTGAAGAACAACCTGTATGTGGAACGCAAAACCGTACTGGTCATTCTTGCCACAGGACACACTCTTATACTGGCACTGGGATATTACATATTACCGGGGGCAGGGGCCTTCACAAGTACTGGAAACGTCATTCTTAAAACCCTTCTCAACGGAATATGGGCCCCAGTGTTGTTTTCACTTTCCACGAAAACATACGAGACACTGAGAAAGAAAAAAGGAAAATTGTAAATGGAGCTCTACTCCAGTGGAGATATTCTTCTCTTCCGTCGCAGGATTATCTATCTCACTGTTTTGGTTTTCTGCGTGTTTGCGGGTGTCACGTTCAGATTTTTTTACCTCCAGATTATCCAGAACCCCCGCTTCAAAGCACTTTCGGAAGAAAACCGGATAAAAACCAAAAGGTTATTTCCAATCCGCGGATTAATATATGATCGGCATCTGCGTCCAATAGCCGACAATCAACCCTTATATAAAGTGCTCATTCGACCTGAGTACATAAAAAATGAAAAAGAGACAGCCCTGTGGCTTGAAAAAAACCTGAACATTTCCCAAAAAGACTTCGAGACCAAGCTCACCAACCACTTAAAAGTTAATCCACCCTTTGTACCCCTTGTTCTCCTGGAAGATGCCACATTTGACCAGGTCTCAAGAGTGGAAACATCCAAATTCGCTCATCCCGAGCTGGAAGTGGCGGTAGTACCTGTGCGGCACTATCCTTACTCATCTGCTTTTGCTCATGTACTGGGGTACGTGGGAGAAATCACGCACGACGAACTCAAGCTATACAAACGCTACGGATATCGAATAGGAGATTTTGTCGGCAAGGCCGGAATAGAACTCGCCTTTGAAAAAAATCTGCACGGCCGCGAGGGAGCCCTCTTTGTTGAAATTGATGCGACAGGTCGAGAACTGCGGGTGGTGAAGGAAATTCCACCTGTCCAGGGAGATTCGGTAATAACAACTCTCGATCTTCAACTGCAGTTGTATGCTGATAAACTCATGAAAAGCAAATCCGGAGCCTTTGTCGTCATCAATCCTCACTCGGGGGAAATACTTGCTGCTGGAAGTTATCCATCATTTGATTCAAACATTCCGGCACGACCAAGGCTGCGAAGACAATGGCTCAAACTTTCCAGGTCACCTCTTCACCCCCTTCTGAACAGGCTTATTCAGGGCTTGTATGCTCCAGGTTCCACTTTCAAACCCGTGGTAGCCCTTGCAGGCCTCGCGGAAAAAATTATAGACCCTCAAGAAACCCTGGTGTGCCGGGGACGATACCGAATTGTAAGAAGATGGTTCAGGGATTGGAAACGCTGGGGGCATGGCACCGTCGACATGATCCGTGCCCTGGCAGTATCGTGTGATGTGTATTTTTATCACCTTGGACTTCTGGTCGGGCCCTGGGAGATTTTCAAGTATGCCAAACTTCTCGGGTTCGGAGAAACCACAGGCATTGAAATCCCCGGTGAGAAAACAGGATTTGTCCCCTCTCCATCGTGGAAGGAAAAGGTCATAGGTGAAGGCTGGACAGCGGGTGAAACAGCCGTTCTATCCATTGGACAGGGGTATATACTCGTCACCCCGCTTCAAATGGCCCTTGCATACGCAGCACTTGTCACGGGCGGGCACATACCTCATCCGTACATCGTTTCAGACATCATATCTCCCGATGGAAAAAAAATATGGCATCGAGAACCCGAAATCTTGCGAGATGTTAATATTCAACCAGACGCCCTGGAAATTCTGAAAGAAGGCCTGTTTGAAGCAGTAAACGCACGAAACGGCACAGGTATCAGGGCCCGATCCCGCATCATCCACATCGCCGGGAAAACAGGTACGGCTCAGGTCATCGCTTCGCAAAAAGACGAGAAGGAAATACCGGAACACTTGCGTGACCACGCGTGGTTTATAGGAATGGCCCCGGCGGAGGATCCTGAAATCGTTGTCGCCGTAATTGTGGAACACGGAGGTTCCGGGGGTAAAACGGCTGCTCCCATTGCCCGGGCAATCATAGAAAAATATTTCAGCATACGCTCAGGAGAGTCCACGGATGTATTTTGAACGCAAGTCTGGCACAGAGCTGGTAGCACCTCTGACTTTGATGGCCATTGTAATGGTGTGCGGTCTCCTGAACTTATCAAGCTCAACTGCCACCTCGGGGTTTAAAGGACTGCTGGCACGGCAATTCATATGGGACATGTTTGCTGCTGGTATCTTCGTGGCCACGGCTTTCGTAGGCAGACGTTCCCTGAAAACTTTCGCTTACACCATCTACGCAGCAAGTCTCTTAAGTCTGATAGGGGTACTCATTCACGGCACGGGACCCGGCGATGTAAAACGCTGGCTCACCCTGGGCCCCTTGAGATTTCAACCCTCCGAATTGACCAAAGCAGGGGTCATCAGCGTAATGGCCGTTTATCTCAGTACAGTTACAGAAAAAGAAACCAGGGACCTGTCAAAACTTCTGGGGACAATGTTAGTCAGCGGCGTGCCGGTCATCCTCATTGCTCTGGAACCCGACATAGGAACAGCGGGAGTAGTACTTCTCTCTGCAGGGTGCCTTCTTCTTATTGCAGGTCTAAACAAACGCACCCTTCTTATACTGACAATCGCTGGCATTGTAGCAATGCCTGTCGTCTGGAAATACGGGCTTAAAGATTACCAGAAGAAACGGATAGAAACCTTTCTCTCACCTGAGAAAGATCCAATGGGTGCAGGGTACCAGAGCATTCAATCCAAAATCACAGTAGGCTCCGGGGGACTCTGGGGAAAAGGTTTCCGCAAAGGCACCCAGACTCAGCTTCGCTTCCTGCCCGAGCAACACACCGATTTTGCATTTTCCGTCTGGGCTGAAGAATGGGGATTTATGGGGTCACTATTTGTTATTGCCATGTATTTTTTTCTTGCATTGATATACGCAGAGGGCGCCGCAAGTGCCCACTCACTGGACACCCTGTTTCTCAACGCAGGGGTATGCATACACATTACCCTTCATGCATTTTTTAACCTGGGCATGGTCGCGGGTATGCTGCCCGTTGTAGGTCTGCCGCTGCCATTTTTCAGTTACGGAGGCTCAACCGCCATTGCCACCGCACTCCTTATGGGTCTGGCAGAAGCCTCAAAAAACGTCTCTCTTTTCGATGCGCGACTCTGACTACAACCACTTGTCAACAAACAATCCCGCAACGATAAGAACACCAGCGACTGTTTGCGTTTGAATGGTGGTTGCCTGAGAAGCTACGAGTTTTGGCGGATTGTCGTAGTTTAACCAGAGATTGGATGTAGCCTTAAGCACCGCGGGGACAGTAATCAATGCGGCAAGTGTGTAATACGAATACACTCCGGAGATGGCGAGACAGATAATGGAAAGGTAAAACAACATCGCTATCATTGCGTAACCGTAACGGGCTCGAGAAAGTCCCAACCTCACGACAAGATTCCTCTTACCTGCGCTCGCATCAGCTTCAAAGTCTGGAAACTCATTGACCCACAAAATATCAGTAACGATAAACCCCATGGGCACTCCCATGAGAAAGTAGGCCCACGAAAAAACTCCCTCCACCGCATAACCCGTACCCAGGGTAATCAGCGGTCCGAAAGCGAAGAAAATAACTGCTTCACCAATCCCACGGCTCATGAGTTGAATCGGCGCCCAGGAATAGAGAAAACCACACAAAAATCCCACCACCCCGAGAGTAAGCACATGGGGGCGTCCCCTGAAAACCAGGATGCCACCGAACACCCCGGCCATAGCGAAGCAAAAAAGAGCGAGGTGAAGAATTTCGCGTTTTGTCATGAGGCCTTCAAGAACCACACGCGATCCCCCGGAGAAAGGGGTGGGAAAACGATTTATCCGGTCGGACCCTTCTGTGTCGAAATAATCATTGATGACATTGGCTCCGAGGTGTAAAAACATCACCCCGAGCACTGCCAGCAAGCTATTCAAAAGGTCAAAACTTTGCCCGTATACCCATGCCCACGTCACAGCAATAAGCGCCGGTATTACCGAGGCACTGACGAAAGGAAGTCTCAAAGCCCGAACATACACACCCGCCTTCTTCATACCAAAACCTCCGAATCATTAAAAATTCTTCTATAAAATTAGCAACAGCTCTGCAATAGAGTCAATGCCGGCCGTGTCTTCAATATCAAAGCATGCTCATGTACCTGCGGAGTGCATCCCGCCACGAAGGGAGCAGCCCGGGTTTGACTTCACTCGCGAGAGCGGAATACCGGGGCCTTTTTGCTTTTCGCTTGAGATGTGCCCATGTCACTTCACGAATTTGCGCCCGAATGCCTGCAACAGCGAGAATCTCCCTGCCCACCTTCACCCATGAAACAGCGCCCTCATTTGCCATGTGGATTATGCCCGAAGGTTTCTCGGCGAGTATCCCCAAAATTCCTTTCGCCAGATCAAATGTGAATGTGGGGGAGAGCACGTGATCCTGAACCAGTGTCACCTCTCCCTTTTCTCGAGCAGCTGTTAGTACAAATAGAACAAAGTTATAGGCTCCTTTCCCTTCAAACGATGGCCCGTAAAGTCCTGATGTTCTTACTACCAGGGCGGAAGGAGAATTGCTGAGAACCAGGTGCTCTCCCGCAAGCTTGCTCACACCGTAAATGCTCACAGGGAAAGGATGGTCTGACTCCACGTATGGACTGTTTTTACCGCCGTCAAACACGTAATCCGTGCTGATATGGATAAAGTAGACGCCCCTTTTATGGCACTCTGCAGCCATAAAACCCGGAGCCACTGCATTAACAGCGAATGCCTGTAGAGGCCGGTCTTCACATCCATCAACGTCTGTATAAGCAGCACAGTTGATGACCACATCAGGGTTGACTTCCTCCACTGCTCTGACAAAATCCTCGGTGCGGGTAACATCCACATCTTTTTCGCTTCTTGCTTCCAGAACCACATCATCTGCAGCTACCATTTGAAAAGCCGTTCCAAGTTGCCCGGTACTTCCCGTTACAAGAACACGCATCAGCACCCCCTACATCCTCAGGCAATAAACATTTATAATTGCATAAATCATCCCTGGTGTCAGGTCATATTACCAGGGCTACCTGAGGAGGACAAGGCGTGAAAAAATGGATAGACAAATACCCGCCGCTTCATGAACGTTCCTACTGGAAGAAAATCGTCAAAACATTTAAATATTTCCTTGCGTTTATACCCGTTGCCGGTATTGTCTGCGTGTTTTTCCTCCCCCGTTTTCTCGGTGAAGAAAAAATCGTGCTTGTGGAAAGAGGCCAGTCTCTCAAATCAGTTGCTCAGGTGCTCGAGAAGGAGAAGCTGATAATTGACGACCGCCTTTTCACCGTCGCCGGCCGCATTATGGGTCTCAGCAAACACATTCAGGCAGGAGAATACCTCATTTCCCCGTTAGAACCGCCTTACAAAATTCTCAGAAAACTTGCACGGGGAGAGGCCCTGCTTCATAAGGTTGTTATACCTGAGGGTTCCAACCTCTTCGATATTGCCAGCGCTCTCGAAAAAGCAGGGGTCTGCAGCGGAAAAGAATTTCTCAAGAAAGCCACTGACAGAAAATTTTTACAGACACTGGGTATCAAGGCTGCAAGCGCAGAAGGTTTCCTGTTTCCGGATACGTATTACTTCCGCCGGGGCACATCACCAGAGGAAGTCATATCACGCATGGTTGACAACTTCCGAACACGCATCACACCTTCCATGAAAAAAAGGTTGAAAGAACTCGGCTTTTCGCTTTTCGAAATCATTACGCTCGCGAGCATCATCGAAAAAGAAACAAGCATAGACAAAGAGCGACCCCTGGTCTCTGCAGTATTTCACAATCGGCTGAAACTGAACATGCCTCTTCAGGCGGATCCCACGGTCATATACGGGCTTAAAAAATTCGGCCAGCGACTGAGAAAAGCCGACCTTCGTTCACGCAATCCATACAACACGTATATCTATCGGGGGTTGCCTCCGGGACCAATCTGCAACCCGGGACTCAAATCCATACATGCAGCACTTTACCCGGCTGACGCAGATTACCTCTATTTCGTCTCAAAAAATGACGGAACACACGACTTTTCACGCACACTGCGAGAACACAATCGAAAGGTCTACGAATACCAGATCAAACCCTATCTACAAAAGCGCAGACAGTAAACTTAACTCTTCTGTTCGTTTTTACACCGGCGGTAATACTCGAATATACGACCAGTCGTTTTCACTCCCACACCCCTGGGCCATGGCTCGCCTCTTGAGAACGCACCGGACGCTATGTCCCCCGCGATGAGAGCTGCCCTGGACGGGCCGATGCCGGGAATAGTTGAAAGTTCACGCACAGAGGCATCTCTCAAGCACTTTTTTAATCCGAGTGCGCGCAGCACTTGTACGTGCATTGGTTTCTGCCCGGGTTGCTCATCAGGATAAGGCACATACGCGCGACAACCGTTACACACTTCTACATTCTTTTCGAGGTCCACCGGCACCACGAGTCCGCTTCCACAGGCAATCAGGTCTGAAAAATGAGGTTTTTCGGTGAAAGTACAAATTAAAGGTTCAACGACATTTCCCTCCACACGTGCAATAAAAATTTTCTCCGGAGAAGGAGCTATGACAAGGCGTGTTAACGACCACAAACTGCCCAGCACAGCAATGCAGAGCGGAAAAAGAAAACCCAAATTCAAAAATTTCAGGTTTTCTTTCTCTGTCGTCTGCGCTTTTCCTTGTTGAGCTTGTACTCCACGCTGTCCAGAAGAGCCTGCCATGATGCTTCGATAATATTTTGACTCACTCCCACGGTGGTCCAGGTTTCCTCTCCGTCTCCCGAGACAATAAGCACGCGCACCACAGATGCTGTGCCTTTGCCCTCGGGAATAACCCTCACCTTGAAATCTTCGAGTTTCAATTCTCGAAGTTCAGGGTAAAACTTCTCAAGCGCTTTCCTCAACGCGTTGTCCAGTGCATTAACTGGACCGTTGCCTTCAGCAGCAGTGTGTTCTACATTGCCGTCCACTTCGACCATAATCGTGGCCTCCGAACGAGGCGGCTCACCCAATCTTGTTTTTTCATCAATTACCCTGAACCCCCGGAACCTGAAAAAGCGCCGCATGCGCCGTTTTACTCGCCGAATGAAAAGTTCCAGGGAAGCATCCGCACCCTCAAACTGGTAGCCTTCAGATTCCAGCTCTTTAATTCGTTCAAGTATCTTGGCGAGCTGTGGATCCTCCTCACTCAAATCCAGCCCCAGTTCCCTGGCTTTGAGAACAAGATTACTGCGTCCTGCAAGGTCGGAAACAATAATACGATTCTGATTACCCACAAGAGAAGGATCTATGTGCTCATAGGTGGTGGGGTCCTTGAGCACTGCACTTGCGTGGATACCACCCTTGTGTGCAAACGCGTTGTCACCTACATAAGGTTGATGTTTGTCTGGAGGAAGATTGGCCATTTCGTAAACAAAAATGGACACCTCTCTTAACTTTCTAAGATCCCTTGAATCCAGGCACCTGTAACCCATCTTCAACTGAAGATCGGGGATAATGGCACACAAATCTGCATTGCCACAGCGTTCACCAATACCGTTAATCGTACCCTGAACGTGGACAACACCCGCGCGCACGGCTGCGATACTGTTGGCCACCGCGAGACCACCATCGTTGTGCGCATGGATACCAAGGGGTACGTTCACTTCTTTTGCCGTGTCCTTAACGATTTCTTCAATCTCCCAGGGCAAAGAACCTCCATTGGTGTCACACAGCACAATGACATCCACACCAGCCTCTACAGCAACTTTCAAACACTTTAAAGCATAGGCGCGGTTGGATTTAAACCCGTCAAAATAGTGTTCTGGATCGAAAATGACCATGTCTGCACGCTTTTTCAGATACGCAATGGTGTCACTGATCATTCTCAGGTTCTCATCAAGCGAAGTTCTCAGTGCTTTTGTGACGTGAAAATCCCAGGTTTTACCGACAATGGTAAAAACGCCAACATCCGCTTCCAAAAGGGCACGAACGTTCGAGTCTTTCTCTACCTTTACACGCGGACGCCTGGTGGAACCAAAAGCGGCAATGCGACACTTGCGCAAATTTAGCGATTTTACCTCACGGAAATAGCTGGCATCCTTGGGATTGGAGCCCGGCCAGCCGCCCTCCACGAAATGGATCCCCAGATCGTCCAGGACTTCGGTAATTTTCAGTTTGTCGTGAAGTGAGAATGAAACGTCTGCAGCCTGAGCGCCGTCGCGCAGGGTTGTATCGTAAACGTAAATACGCCTGGACCTGGGAGACATTATCCACGGTCAAGGCCAAAGGCGCTGTGAAGCACCCTGACAGCCAGTTCGGTGTATTTGTCTTCGATAACACAGGAAATCTTGATTTCCGAGGTGCTGATCATCAAGATGTTAATTCCTTCACGGGCGAGTGTTTCAAACATTTTAGAAGCAACGCCTGAGTGACTTCTCATGCCCAGACCCACAATCGAAACCTTGGCAATGTTTTCATCGGCGATCACATCTGCTGCACCAATTTCCTCCGCCACTTTTTTCACCGTATCCAGAGCTCTGCCCAACTCCGTCTTGGGAACCGTGAACGTAAGATCCGTATATCCTTCAACGCTCACGTTCTGAATGATCATGTCCACCAGAATGTTCTGGTCCGCGAGCGGACCAAATATCTTTGCTGCAATCCCCGGTCTGTCAGGCACCCGCATGACGGTAATTTTTGCCTCCTTCTTATCGTAAGTCACCGCGGAAACAACCTGTTCTTCCATCTCGTCATCCTCCTTCACGACCCAGGTCCCTTCTCCTTTGGAGAAAGTGGACCTGACGTGTATTGGAAGGTTGTATTTCATTGCGATCTCTACTGAACGGTGCATAAGCACCTTGGCACCGAGAGAAGCCATCTCCAGCATTTCTTCGTAAGCAAGCCTTTCAATCTTGCGAGCCTTCTCGCACACATTGGGATCGGTTGTAAAAACGCCCTCTACATCCGTGTATATCTCACACACATCGGCCCCCACCGCCGCCGCCACCGCTACTGCCGTTGTATCTGATCCTCCACGCCCCAGGGTTGTAATCCGCCCATCGCCTGCAATCCCCTGAAATCCCGCGACAACAGGAATAATGCCCTGTGCAACGTCACGCAGCAGATTGCTTTTCTCTATCTCCACTATCCGTGCCTTTGCGTGCGCGCCATCGGTTTTAATGGGCACCTGTAAACCAAGATAGGAACGTGACTTCATCCCGAGTTCCTGGATGGCCATGGCCAGAAGCCCAATGGATACCTGTTCTCCAGACGAGACAACCACATCGTACTCACACGGATCGGGCTTGCTTGATATATCATTCGCAAGACCC
>JAJRZV010000016.1 GCA_024275095.1 bacterium
GCGCTCACATCATCAGTACAGGGATGTACGTACCCCCGAAAGTCATCACCAACAAGGATCTGGAAAAACTCATGGACACGTCTGACGAATGGATTGTGGAAAGAACCGGCATTCGAGAAAGACGATTTGTCGAAGAAGGAATGGGAAATTTCGACATGGCTTACGAAGCTTCCATAATGGCTCTGAAAAATGCAGGACTCACTGTAGATGACATTGACTTCATTATTTATGCTACGCTCAGTCCAGACTACTGCTTTCCTGGCTCCGGAGTGCTTCTTCAGCACAAGCTTGGTTGCAAAACGATCGGTGCTATGGATGTGAGAAATCAGTGTTCAGGATTTATATATTCACTTGCTGCAGCAGATGCCTTCATACGCGCAGGTTATTACAAATACATCCTTGTCGTGGGTTCAGAAATTCACAGCACAGGGCTCGACCTTACGACGCAAGGTAGAGATGTTTCCGTTATTTTCGGCGACGGCGCCGGAGCAGCAATCATTGGACCAATCGAAGATAAAAACAGAGGAATTCTTTCATGTCACCTGCACTCCCAGGGGGAGTTTGCAAAGGAACTCTGGACAGAAGCTCCAGCAAGCATTTACCACCCCCGCATCACGCATGAAATGCTTGACGAAGGACGTCACTATCCCAAAATGAACGGGCGCTTTGTGTTCAAACACGCTGTGACCCGGTTTCCTGAGGTTATCAAAGAAGCACTTGAAGCCAACAACTATTCCATAAATGACCTTGACCTTCTCATTCCCCATCAGGCCAATCTCCGAATATCTCAGTTCGTAGCAAAATCGCTCGGGCTTTCGGATGAGAAAGTCTTTAACAATATTCAAAAATACGGCAATACCACTGCCGCCTCCATACCCATTGCACTACATGAAGCACTGGAGGAAGGAAGAATTAAAGAAGGGAGTCTCGTGTGCCTGGCCGCGTTCGGTTCAGGTTTCACCTGGGCTTCTGCACTGTTGAGATGGTAATACGGAGATAACCGAGGCTCTACAAAATATTGTTAAGCAGCTATTCTTACCTTTTCTCACATTCTGGTTACTTCGATTCAGTATCCTGCGCACAACGAAACCCGAGGAAAACCCCCCTGTACGTGGGAAAAAGCCAGTACCGGTTGGAAACTCGTAGATGTCGTTGCACCTCGTACCACCAGGAACCACCACGCAAAATGCGATACTTCCCGGCAGAAGGTCCTTGAGGATTACGGAGAGGTGAATGCTGGTAATAATTTGAACTGTACCAATCGGCAACCCACTCCCATACATTACCCGTCATGTCACATAAACCATAAGGAGAATTACCCAAAGGTTTACTGCACACCGGCCATGTGCTCTTCCTGCCGCAACCGGGAACCTTTTGGTACATTTCGTACATTACTGCATATTTACATGAAGCTCCGGCATCACCCCACGGATACACCCTTCCATCCGTACCACGTGCCGCCTTTTCCCACTCGGCCTCCGTTGGAAGACGTTTCCCGGCCCATCTGCAATATCTGTCAGCTTCATACCAGCTCACACAATTAACAGGGTGTTTTTCCTTTCCGGGTTTCCCCCAGTTACAGTATTCGCCGTGTTCGCCTTTGCCAGGTATTTTGCATACACCCTCCCGCACGCACAGTCGATACTGCTCCACTGTCACCTCGTGGCGGTCTATCCAGTATCCGTCAAGGTACACTCTGTGATACGGCCTTTCGTCGGAGTCGCATTTCCTATCCTCAGGTGCACAGCCCATCATGAATTCTCCCGGTGGTATGTAAACCATTTCAGCATTATCCCTGCCTCTCTTTTCAACCCTGGATTGCGTTGTTTTTGGAAACAATCCTTTACTCTTTTTCACAGACCTGCCTGCTATCCTTTCCACATTGCTCAGCGTGAAAAGATCATTTATGGTATCTCCTGCTTCACCCCAGGCTGTACAGGCGTACACAAATATAAAAACCGCATTAATCCATGCTTTCATCATCAACAGGCACCTCGATCCTTATCCTTAATATTTGAAATCCTCGAGCAAGAAATGGATACACACAAAAAGGTATTCATAGGCATCATTACCAAAATTTATAACTGTGAAAGCAGTTAACCACACCTCAAGGATCACGGACATTCAGCGCCATACCATCTGATTTTGAATTTCCCTGTTATCATTTTCAAGTCGCACCTGCTCAAATGGTACTCTATCATTTACTTATTACTCCATGCTGTATAGAATTTTCATTCATTCTCGGGGGATGCTATGGAAGATATTTTAAATAGAGCTCAGCTCATTTCTTCACCTGTCGAGCGTTCAACTTTTTTGCTTATAAAAGGCATAGAAAGGCTGCAGGAAGGCAATCCTCAGGAAGCAAAGAAATTTTTCGAAGAAAGTCTCAGCGTTCACCCTGATAACAGCGCCGCTCGCACGCATTTGTTTGCACTTCTTGTAAAGGACCAGGATGTGGACACTGCAGAAGCACTTTTAAGAGCCGCACCTGACTTCAATACAAATGAAAGATGGAAATACATGCTTGCGGTCCTGTTATTCAGACAGGGAAATAAACTTGAGGAAGCGTTGAACATAACCGCAGAACTTGGAGAAAGGCACCCTTCTCTTCTCGCAACAGCCGCCACAAGTCTGGACAGGCATAAAAGAGGAGATCTGCTTGTAGATTTTGTACTCAAACACCTCGAACAATTTGCAGGAGACATTCGTCGCTATGTACTCGAACGTGCTCTCAAGTATGCGTGGAATGAGAAAAAAGACGAGAACACCACCGCCACGCTCTTGAAAGCCGTTTTTTCTGCAGGCGACCCTCATCCTGCTTTCCTCCATAATGCCCTTGAATGGGCTGCTCATACAGGACAGTGGGCAAAAGTTCAGGAATTGCTCATGCAGGCGGCTGAAAATACAGACGACGAAAAAGAAAAAGCTCTGCTACTCATGTCAGCTGGAGAAATCGCTGAAGTACACCTGAAAAATGTTCAATCAGCTCTGGAGGCATACACAAGTTCTGCAAAACTTTATCCATCAAGGGAAGTGTTCAACCGCATCATCATCCTGTGTGAACACGAAGGTGACGAGAACACTAAGAAAGAATTTCTCCGGGAATGGATCAAAATCTTCCCCGAGGATCCTGAACCCCGGTACGAACTATCGCGCATTTTTTACCGGGCTGGAGAGCTTTCCACAGCAGCTGAGCTCCTTGTTCCCGTCGCAGGTGCTGACCCAGTAATAGCCCGTTTTTACCTCCGCATACTGGAAGACGAAGGCCGATGGAAGGATGCAGCAGAATTTCTGCGTCAATACCTGGACACTTTAGAAAAAGGCGAAACGCGCGAGTCATTCATCATTCAACTTGCAGAAATTCTCGTGCATCACCTTTCTGATTATGAAACCGCTGAGTCACTTCTAAAACCCCTACTTGAATCAGAACACGTTAATCCACAGGGCCTGTCAATACTTGCATTTATTTACCGGGAAAAAAACAAATGGTCAGACCTCGTAAAAGTCCTTGACCGGCTCCTGGCAGCTACCACTGATCCCAAGGAAACGATTTCCTATCTCATGCAAAAGGGTGAAATTTACGAGTTCAGGCTCATGGACACGGATTCCGCTCTCAAGTGTTATCAGGAACTGTATGAAATTGCACCAGGTCACCTGCCCGTGCTCGATGCCCTGAGAAGGCTCTACAGAAAAAAGAAAGAATGGAAAAGGTTGCTGTGGGTTAACGACTCCAAAATAAGCCTTATCACAGACCCGGCGGAACACATGGCTCTCATCCGTGAAAACGCAGAAATAGCCCTTCACGGGTTAAAAGATATGGAAAAATTTGAAGGATATCTTGAACAGGTTGTCAGCTATGCTCCCTCTGACCTGGATGCACTTTCAGCACTCTTTGCGCTTGCTGAAAAAAATAGCGACAAAGAAAAAATGCTTGATGTACTCAAACGCATAGAAGAGAGTGAGCTCTCCACGGACATAAAAAAAAGAGCAATTGCTCTCCAGATTCTGCTTCTGTTGAGAGAAAACGTCAGTTCTGCATGGGAATGTGCTTCACGCTTACTTGAGGCGAATCCCTCCACGGAACTGGAATGGCGTGCACTGTGGGCATGTGCCACAGCGGCTGGACAGGAAGAAAAACTCGCCATTGAAGCAGTAAAGTTACTGCCCCAGATATCTCTTGAATATCTCAGGCGTAACGTGGCACTGGCTGCAGCAGGTGTTCTTGATGCTATGGGCAATAAAAACGCAGCACTGGAGGCACTGAAAAGCAGCAACCTCAGCACACAGGACCTCAGCGCGAAACTCGAGAGCATGTACTGTGGTGAAAACGAAGAACTTTACTCGTGGGTCTCACCCATGGAATTTCGAAGTGAGTTTTTGAAAAAATGGAAAAATTATACTTCCTATCTCCATGAAGACGCCCCACCCCACTCTGCATTAAAAAGCGAAGACGATATCCTCTTCGCACTGCTCCTCGCACTCGATGCCCGAGCCGAAGAGGGTGCACGGGTAGAGGCACTGCAACGTATTACCGCAGAAAACGAAAAACGGATGCTGTTGCCCGCCGTAGGATTGCTTGAAGAAAAAAGGGAAGTACTTGAAAACCTTCCGTGGGACAGTATCACCTCTGCAGAAGCCGCGTCCGTAGAAACAGAAGGACTCATATTAGACCAGATACAGCTCATTGAAAAAAGCCTGGAAGTGTTGCGTCAGAAAGAAGCCGTACAGGAAGAAAACCTCATCGCTCTCTCACTTCACCTTCAATCTGCAAACAGACTGGATGAAGCCCTGAAACTTCTTGAAGAAATAAACCGTCCCGAACTTCGACCACAGGCTCTCATCACGGGAGCACAGATGCTGGAAAAGGCACAGCGGTTTCAGGAGAGTGCACGCTGGCTTGCAAAAGCGTGTGAACTCGTAAAAGAACCTGAACGACGAAAAGAAACCCTGCACAAACTTCTCGTCATCCAGACTGAAAAACTTGCAGCTCCAGAAGAAGCTGCATCCACGGCAATCTCATATCTACAGGAGTTCCCCGGAGACATGGAGATTGTAACGACCGTCACGGACACGTTCAAAAAGCAGGGAAAAACTGAAGAAGCAATAGATTTTATAGTGAATGTCACTGACCACTTCCCTGAGGAGGAAATTCGGGCATTGCTTTTTACAAGCGCCGCCGACCTGGCGGAAAAAGAACTCAACAACCCGGAACGGGCCCTCAACGTGCTTCAAAAAGCCCGCGAATCATTACCATCAAACACGGAAATAGCTCTTGCATACTGCGAATTGCTGGAGCGGCTTGAACGCTGGGAAGAGCTTGTAGAAGCCCTGAAAAAGCGACTGGAAATAGAACCGGTGGAAAACCATGCAGAGATTCACTTTAAAACAGGCCTGGTTTACGAAACATCACTACAGGAAGAAGACCGCGCTATAGAAGAATATCATCTTGCAGTCGAAACCGACCCCTCGCACCTGGGCGCCATACAGCATCTTCTCATTCTTCATTACAAGCGCGGTAACAAAGAACTGGCTCTCAAGTTTGCCCAGGCTGTTAGAGGGCGAGAAGACGAATGCCCTGCGAATGTACTGTGCACCGCTGGATACGCATATTTAGATGCGAAAAAACTTGATGAAGCAAAAACTCTCTTTGAAAAAGCACTGGAAAAAGACTCCAAGAACGTTGAAGCCATGAAAGGCCTCATGTCCATACATGAGGTCCAGGAGGACTGGGAGGCGTATTTTGCCACTGCCAGCGAATTCGCGTCAGCGCTGGAAAAAGAAAATCCCGACCTGGCAGCACGTATACATACGGAAAGTGCAACAGTGGCACGCGAAAAATTAAATAAATCTGAAGATGCATTACATCAGTTGCGAAGAGCAGTAAATCTGGATCCCAAACTCTTCGATGCCCGGTTCCTTGCGGCAGACATCATGGTGAAAGACCTCAGAAAATACCGTGAAGCCATAAACGACGCGCGCCAAGCTCTTCAACTGGAACCTGAAAATGAAATATTGTGGCATCATCTGGCAGAATGTCACTATGCAGTGAAACAACACGATCATCACTTTGTTGCTCTCGACGTACTTTCCTATTTCGGAAAGCTGACCGAAACAGAAAAACGACTGCACCAGGTGGCAGCTCAGCGGGCGCGCAGTTTCTGTGAATCTCCCGTACGCTGGGAAGAAGTGGAAAAATACACCCGTGCGCGGGAAGCCGTGGAGGAAGTTCTGGAAACAATGAAGGCTCTTGAGCGCACAGCATGGAATATTACAGGTCCGGTTACAGAACAATATAGCGAAAAAATACGTCCTGTTCCGGAACACGACAAAGCTCTCATTGACATAAGAGCAACGGAGAAATTGTTCGGAATGGAGAAGGTGCAGGTGTGGACCGCACCAGAACTCTTTACTGCATCCCTTGCGGGGAAACCGGAAGTCATCCTTCCAGATGAAGTAGCACGCGATGTAAATGCCCGACGTTTCTTTTTCGCATTTGCTGCGTGGACTTTAAAACACAGCCTTTCCTTTCTCGTTTTCAATGATTTAAAAACAATCGGTACGCTCATCCGTTCGCTGGCAAAGTATTTCGACGTGGAAGTAAAAGGTGAACTCGAACACGGAGAGCTCATCGATGAAAAACAGGTGAAAAAGGGACTTTCGTGGAAATCACGTTTTGAAATCAAAAATCCCGTCAAGAGTGCAGCATCGTTAAATACCCAAAATCTCGAAAAAGCAAAGCAACAAGCCCTGGAAAATGGTCTCCGATTTGCAGCTTCAAGTCTGGGAATGCCATCGCGGGTTCTTAAAGCAGCGGAGCAATTTACCCTTTATCCTGAAACCTTGCAATTTATACTGAAATTCTTTACATCAGAGACGTATTTTGCTTTAAGGAGAACACTCGACCTGAGTCTTGTAGGATAAGGAGGTTCACATGAGCAGGACACCACTTCATACAGAAGTATGTGATATTCTGGGCATACGTTATCCAATTCTGCTCGGTGGAATGGTGTGGGTTTCAAACTGGAGACTCGCCTCTGCTGTTTCTGAAGCAGGCGGGCTCGGAGTTATTGCCGGTGGAAGCTGTCTTTCTGCTGATGAACTAAAGGAAGAAATTCGTAAAACCCGTGACAATACAGACAAGCCTTTCGGCGTAAACATTCCCATCATGAATCCCAATTCTCCGTGGATGGTTGATGTATGCCTGGAAGAAAACGTTCCTGCTATTATCACCTCTGCAGGCAATCCCAAAACATACGCCGAAAAAATAAAGTCGACTGGCATTAAATTTCTTCACGTGGTTGCCACTCCCAGACAGGGACAAAAAGTTGAAGAGGCTGGAGCTGACATTATCGTGGCCGAGGGTATCGAGGCCGGAGGCCATGACAGCCCGATGGAAATCACCACCTTCGTGCTCATTCAAAGAATTACAGAACTCGTAAAAACCCCGGTGGTCGCTGCCGGTGGTATTGCCACAGGGCGTGCTCTCGTAGCCGCATTAGCCCTCGGAGCCAAAGGAGTGCAGATGGGTACACGGTTTATCCTCACACCAGAGTGCGAGGTACATGAAAACTTTAAAAAAGCCCTGCTTGAAGCCACTGAAGAACAGGTGGTACTTACCGCGCGCAGCGTGGGACATCCTGTCAGGTGCCTGCGCAACAAACTGGCCGAAGAAATACTCGAATGGGAGCGCAAAGGTGCATCAGACGCTGAATTGATGGAAAAAATCGGGCCAGGTCGAAGCCGCAAAGCCGCAAGAGAAGGCGACGTAGAAGAAGGAACGGTTATGACAGGTCAATGTGTAGGCCTGGTCAAAGAAATAAAACCGGTAAAAGAGGTTATCGAAGAAATCATCAATGAAGCACATGCTGTTTTAAGCCGACTGAGTATCTCTTCCTGAACAGGTACAGTGAGGGTTTACATTCCCGATAGTTTTCTGAACGACCTTGAAAAAGGTCCTTCACATGCTGTGAAAGCATTACGAAGACTCGTGCGTACCGGGGCCGTTACACTCTGGTCATCACGGAAAATAAAAATAAACAACCTGCCTGTTCAAAAAAGCTGGCCCGAAATGAAAGACGGTTTTTTTCACCTTAATTTGAAGAAAAGAAAAATTAAAGGAGGGGTGGTAGAACATATCATTCAGACATTTGACAACCAATCAGTACCTCTGTTCACCATTTCACGAGAAAACGATCTCCTTCTGGAGGAAGTCAACGCTGCGGTAAAACGAGTCATTACAAGCGGACGTTTTGTGCTCGGTTCAGAAGTGGAAAAACTTGAAAAAGAGCTGAGTGCTTACCTCAATGTAAAATACGCAGTCACTGTAAATTCAGGCACGGACGCCCTGGAGCTTGCACTTCGAGCACTCATTGATCATGCACCTGCAGGAGTTATTACCACCCCGTTTACATTCCACGCTACAGTAGAAGCTATATTCAACGCGGAGCACATACCCTTCTTCGTTGACATTACTGAGACAGGTTTCTTGATGGATGCGACCGCAGTTGAAAACTTCCTGAAGCGTGAGTGCAGAAAGGGCAGAGATGGCTGGATACACTCATCGGGCATACCTCTGCGAGCGTTACTGCCCGTTCACCTTTATGGAGAACCCTGCAACATGGAGGAACTGGAAGAAATAGCCCGTTCCGCAAAGCTTGTTATCATTGAAGATGCGGCCCAGGCATTTGGGGCAGTGCTCACGCGAAAAAATCAATCCTTTTTTGCCGGCACTGTCAGCGACGCAGGCGCATTCTCATTCTATCCTTCCAAACCCCTGGGGGCACTGGGAGATGGAGGCGCAGTGGTTACATCGAGCCAAAAAGTAGCAGAAGCAGTAAAAAAACTTCGAGACCACTGCCGTTCGGGAGCAACGCACGAAGGAATAGGAAGAAACAGTCGGCTCGACGAACTTCAGGCAGCAATACTGCGAGTAAAACTTAAACACGTAGAAAAATTTCAAAAAAGACGCGAACAGGTGGCCGCTTATTACATGAAGCACCAAAGGTTATTCAACGATAACCTTCACCTTCCTCATCCCCGGAATCATGTAAAACGTCACGCATGGCACCTGTTCACAATTCGTGCATGTGGAAGTACAGGTAGAGAATGGGTATCTTTGCTCAGAAAACACAATGTAGAAAGTCGTATCTACTATCCTCATCTCATTACTGACCTCCCATTCATATTCACTTGCAGTCCCCAAAAGCATACGGAATTCCCCAATGCAAAGCAACGCACTCAGGAGGTTTTCTCCGTTCCCATGGGTGGAGCGCTGTCTCAAAAAGAAATAAACCGTGTTGTCCAGGCACTCACAAGTTCAAAACACACAAAAAGAAAGTGAAAGAAAACATTATACCGTGCATTTCCACCATTGTGTTTCTTTCTCTATACATTGCCGGTTGCGGTGGCGAGAGAACCTCGCTTCCAGAAACGTGCAACGGTTCGCCAGAATACTGCGCGCGACGGTACAATGAACTTGCGTATCCCACCGCCCACAATGCAATGTCGTGTGCAGACGCCGGGTGGGCCATGCCCAACCATTACCACTGCATAGAGCAACAACTACACGACGGCATACGCGCATTTATGCTGGACCTGCACTATTTTGGTGGAGAAGTATGTCTCTGTCACGGTGTATGCATGCTCGGTTACCGGCGACTGGAAGAAGCACTGAGAGTATTCAAATCCTTTCTTGAAACCAACCCCGGCGAAGTCCTCACTTTCATTTTCGAAAGTTACGTGGAACCAGAGGATGTAAAAAATATTTTTAAATCCACGGGGCTTCTCAAATATGTTCATTCCCAAAATCCGGATGAAGAGTGGCCCACACTCGAAGAAATGGTCACTTCCGGCATGCGACTCGTTGTTTTTACTGATTACGGTGGGGGAAGATATTCATGGTATCTGGACATATGGAAGTTTGCCTGGGAGACGCCGTATTCGGTAAAGCATGGTGAAGAGTTCCCATGCACCGTCAACAGGGGGGAGCCGACAAATAGTCTCTTTATTCTCAATCACTTCGTCACCGATCCACTGGCCTTTCCTGACTATGCCAAAGAAGTAAACTCCTATTCCTCTCTCATCGAGCACATCCACCGGTGTGCTCTCTTATACAACCGCCTGCCGAACTTTGTAGCCGTGGACTTTTATTCAGTGGGTGATCTCATGAAAGTGGTAAAAGAAGTTAATTCCTCACTCAAGCCTGCGCCATGAACCGGTGAAATATACGAGCATAAGCCCGACAATAAGTAATAATATTGAACCTGTTAGACCTTCAGGTCCGGCAACGAGCATGTTGTACTCTGATGCAAAAACTGCCAGCGTACTGCCAGCGCTCATATAGACACCCCAGAAAACAGCAGAACACACCGCACTTCTCGTGCGCGCGTACACAGCACCCATAATTAACCCAAGGGAAAAACGATTGAAAAAAACCTCAATTGAACCGACGACAGGATGACCTGGATAAAGCACCCCTGACCATGCAAGGGGCACATGGTAAAGCGCCCAGGCCGTTGCTGAAAAGAGGAGTCCCGCAAACGAGGGCGTATCGTTCATGAGCCATTGCCTCCAGAACCACTCTGAAGGCCACGAAAAAAGGAATAGCACGGCCGGCCCTACAAAAAAACCTCCCAGGAAAACCGCCAGAAGCAAATGGATCTCTTTCACACCCTTGCGAGCGAGGTATTCTCTGAGAATTTCTTTTACCGCGGGCATATCCCACGAAAGAGATAGAAATCCCAGTGCCCACGAAACTCCGTATATAACTACAGGGATAAAAACGCCGGCTGCGTAAATCAACAGGAGATGTTTAACCCTCGTTGGAGAAGCCGTCGCCTGCACAGTCAATCCTGCACGGATGCAAAAAAGAAGTGCTGCAGCCGGGAAAAGAGGATGAAGCAATACCGATATACTGCAAAAGCCGCGACCACATCCCTGGAGGAAACACCCCAGGCCCGCAGAAAACATAAGGGCAACTGCAATGAGTATCAGGCGAACACTACCTGCAAACCGTGCTTTCACATCTTTTTTCTTCATATTTTCACGGGTATCTCCTTGTTCAAATACACCCTGGGGACATCCACCCGTGCCTGAAAAGCGCGTACGCGGACTCCTGCTTTCACGGCATCTCGAACAGCGACAGCGAATAGGGGATCCACTTCTTCGTTCAGTCCCACGGAGCTCGCCAGAGCAGAACCAGCGACAAATACAAGTTCGCAGTGCTTGCCATGCCTCGCCAATCGTGTCATGACATCTACATGATGCTTTCCCCGGACTGTCGGCGCGTCTGGAAACAAGAACAAGCCTTTTCTGTCCTTCATCAGGTTAACACCCTTCACTTCTATCACCTTTTTCACACGGCCCCTGTGAAGAATCACAAAATCAAAACGCACATCTTCCATATAGAATTCACGCTTTATCCTCTCCGGGGAATGAATTTGAAGAAGGTAACAAAAAAACAATTCATTGGGAAGGGACGAATTGACAATGAAAAAATGACCACGGCGAATGGCAAAGTAAAGTGTCCACTCTGTTTTCCTGGAAACTGAAAGACGCTCTCTTTTCACCACAACCTCTGCCCCGGGGAACAGCAATTCGTTTAAACGGCCGGAATCCCTGAGATGAGCAAGAACGGGTACGTCATCAATACGGACCTCTGCAAGGAACCGGTTAAGACGGCGCACAAAAATCCCCTCTCTCAATTCTCCTCTTATGTGAAAGGTCGGTATAATGGAATTATTGAAGTTTCCAGGCCTCATAATTGTCATCTTTATCTTTACTCCTGTAACCGCCTCTTCACAAAATTTTCTTATACAAAAAACCCGTCTCGCCATCTTTCATTATCACCCTTCCGACGCCCTCTTTGCCAGGTACGTGATCAAGGACTTTGACAGGTACGTATCCACAATGATGGAAAAAGCAGGGATATCTCAATTTCAAGAAAAAATTAAGATCTTTATTGCTCCCGGAAAGGAAGAATTCTTCCAGTATCAACGCAATAAATTTCTCCCTCCATGGGCTGTTGGAACTGCATATTCACACGAACTTCTGGTATTCGTACTTTCTCCGTGGGCCATCAACACATCGTTAAAAGCCGCTAAAAAAACAGTATTTCACGAAGTAGCTCACCTTATCGTGGACCAATGCCTCGGTAAAAAAGAAATACCCCGGTGGCTATCTGAAGGTCTTGCCATGTACCTCTCGAATGAATGGGAAGTGCTTAACTCTGTGGAACTGGCACGTGCTGCACTGGGCGGCTACCTTTATCCTTTGAGTATGCTGGGGAGCTATTTTCCTGAAAAAGCTCACAGGGCAAACCTCGCATACTCCCAGTCTGCTTCGTTCGTGTGGTTCCTGGTGGGGCAGGCAGGGAGTGTCAAAAACTTACTGGACTCCATCTATCATGCACCTTCCTGGAAGGTGGGAATTAAAAAAGCAACTGGGAATGGCGTCTACTACCTTTTCTCACAGTGGAAAAAACGCGTTCGCAGGCGTTATACCTGGATAAGCATACTCGGAAGCGCTACAACATTCTGGTTTCTAATGAGCATATTCTTCATCCTTTCTTATGTATTCAAGCGACACAGAACTCGAAAAAAAATGGAACAAATGGACCAGGAAGAAAACGGGTTTTCATCCCCCGACAATTTACTTCATTAAGCTCTAT
This sequence comes from bacterium, assembly GCA_024275095.1. GTDB lineage: Bacteria > JAJRZV01 > JAJRZV01 > JAJRZV01 > JAJRZV01 > JAJRZV01. The sequence continues at coordinate 12,668 of JAJRZV010000016.1, forward strand.
CAAATAAAAAGCGGGGTGCCAGGGTTGGGCACCCCGCGGGAACCTTCTAAATTACACTCAATGTTTCTTCTACGAACCGATCCCCATCACGAACCACAGACGGCATCAGTAACGTCAACTCCGTTGTAAATCACAGCAGCGGGACAGCCGTCTGTACAAATCTGGTCTGAGAAATCAAGCTGTAGTGTATCCACCCCGTTGGACAGGGTTACGCTTCCATCGAATGGTTCGTTATCTTCTAAAAGAGAAGAATAGTAGCAATTTGCATAATCCATAACAACGGAATCGAAATCAACGCTTCCGTAACCGCCTTCTGTCCCATTCCACCATGCATTTTCAAGAAAACCGTCGATGGTGAACCCATAATCAGAAGCATCTTTAACCCACAGGTTATCCACAACACCGTATTCAGCCATGTAACAGTCCGTAATATCAGTCCAGTTTACAGGGCAATCCATTGAGCCGTACTCCAGGTCTATGTAATAGTCAGGATAGGTAGAAGAATTGGTATAGGATGTCTGTACGGTTCCTTTCGCTGCCTCCTCGTAATACCCCTCGCTCGTGTCCTGGAGCTGATAATAAGCCAGATCCAGATTGACCTCTTCAGTAGCAGGGTCGTAAGAACCGTCCACATATATCACAGCGACAAAATGAAAAGAGTTACCCAAATCGTCTGTACCGTTGAGGTCGGCATTTACAATGAATGTGCCACTGTTTTCTCCCTTAATTCGAATTTCCACATAAGCCTTTCCTTCAATATGAGCACCCTGCACGTCACAGGAACCGTCAAACTTGATGATCATGTAGGTGCACGAGGAAGAAGAGTAAGTGGTATCGTAGCAATCCGTATCAACCTGGACCGCATTTCCACAATAGGTGGTGAGATCAAAAGGATCCTCAATTACCTCCTGAAGCGGTTTAATCTTCAGCGCTTTCTTCGTCATCCCAAGCACCGCGGGAGGGGAAAGGGACGAGCCTGATTGGGTGAACATAGAAAAAGCGCTGGCCATGTCCACGCCGGGAAGAGAACTCACATCGCTGAAACCTCTCACGCCCTGGTCTCCCAGAAGGGCTGCCGGTTGAAAATCAGAGCTGCCGGGATCCAGAGGAACGGGCTCAGCCGTCTCCTTGATTTGATTAATACCTTGGGAAACTTCAGCATCTGCTTTGTTCTGCGCGTCTTCCTTGGTTACAGCCGAGGGTCCGCTTTCCCCGCAGCCAAACACGAAAAATAACATCGCCATCCCTGCTATTCCTATCTTCCATTTCATGTCCTCACCTCCTGGAAATGTTCATTTTTTTCTTTCCATTCCTGGAGCCGGCGGCCAGATTTGAACTGGCGACCTGCTGATTACGAATCAGCTGCTCTACCGCTGAGCTACGCCGGCCTGCTACTTTAAATAAAGTTTCTCCCACCTCCCTGCACCGTGCTGATTTATCCTATCCCCTGCCTTACACGCTCCGTCCTACCGCCTCTGCCACCCTCCTTACACCCTCCATCAGCTCTGCAAATTTCTCGGGCTTGAGTGACTGGGCGCCATCAGACTTGGCACGTTCCGGGTCATTATGCACCTCCACTATAAGCCCGTCTGCTCCCGCTGCCACAGCCGCAAGGGCCATGGGCTTTACATACTTCCACACGCCTGTACCATGGGAAGGATCGACAATTACGGGCAGGTGAGTCCTGTCCTTAAGAACAGGAACGGCGCTGATGTCCAGTGTGTTCCGTGTGGCCGTCTCAAACGTGCGGATGCCCCGTTCGCACAAAATCACGTTGGGATTGCCCTGGGAAAGAATGTACTCTGCAGCCATCAGGAACTCCTCGATTGTGGTCATCATTCCCCTTTTAAGAAGCACCGGCTTGTTCACCTGCCCCAGCTGTTTGAGAAGTGCAAAATTCTGAACGTTTCTCGCGCCTACCTGGAGAACGTCCGCGTATTCAGCCACGAGTTCCACATCGCGGGTATCCATCACTTCTGTTACCACTGGCAGGCCAGACTCTGCGCGAGCATCACTGAGAATCTTCAATCCTTCCTCTGCAAGTCCCTGGAAGCTGTAGGGGGATGTGCGTGGTTTAAAAGCACCGCCGCGCAGTGCTCTGGCTCCTGCATCTCGAACCTGTTTGGCGATTTTAACCATCTGCTCGCGCGTTTCCACTGAGCAGGGACCTGCAATTACAACAAGCGCGTTTCCACCCACCTCAACGTTTTCGGCAATCCTGACCTTTGTGCCTTCAGGATGTGTTTCTCTTGAAGCCAGCTTATAAGGTTTCAGCACATAGGTCACACTTTCCACACACCGCAGGGCCTCAAGGGCTTCTTTTAAATCACCCTTACCGCGTTCATCTCCGATACATGCGATAACGGTCTTCTCCACCCCTTTAAGAACATGAGGGGTATAACCCATTTCGCGTATACGCTGGGCTGTCGCCTGAATCTCCTCTTCGCTAACGCCGGTTTTCAAGACAACGATCACCGTCTCACCTCTCTCTTTTTTGTTTGATGTTAAAATTCAAGTGAACATGTAGCTTCATTATTATACTTTCTATTTTCCACTTTTAAAACAAGCATTATTCCTGCACATGCCTTCATAAGGTTAAAAGTATACTGACAATCCGCCTTCAATTTTACTCTCGTTGGGAACGCGTTTATCAAGAAAGCTACTAAACGAACTCACGGTTACTGCCATGTCAAACTTGAGAAACAGCAAACTCAGTCCCAGGCCTGCAAAATATACGTTTCCTGGTGCGCTGTTTTTAAGATCCCTTCTGTAACCTGCACGGATCTGAAGAACCTTTATGTTTGCCTCCACACCGGCTGCAATCTCCTGGTTTTCCACTTCGGGATTGAACGTGGACTTTGTCGGAAGGATATCTGCATCAAAGGAAAAACTGAGGACTTTCAACAGGTGAAAGTTAAATCCTGCACGAAGTTTCGGTTGTATTTCTATTGACCCTCCATTTGCTGTTTTGATGTTGGGAGCATTAACATCTTTCGCGACAAATCCCAGGTTGATCATGGGAAACTGAGCCATAATCCCGAGGTCAACACTCATATTGGTGCTGGGATGTCCTTTGAACATTTCCACAAGTTTTTCAACATCACGACCTTTTACAAGGTCTGATACACGAACGATTTCGTCCACTGCCCAGCCCTGAATGATTTTCAGTGCAGCACCCAGGGCAAGAAAATCGGTCAGACGTATCCCGGCAGCAAGCGGGAACTCCACCGCCGTATACCCGCGAATACGAGCCCCTGTTTGATTCTCCGAGAGCGGGTTGGTGTTCATTGGTGCTATGGCAAGAGTATAGATCGCATTGTCAATGTCCGGGGTTGAACGAGGAATACCCCTTTGCTTATAGTGATACCCCATGCGGTTGAGATAATCATCCACAAAGGGATTGGATGTGAAACTATTAATTTCATTCCATTCAGAATATTCGTTCACAATTCGACTGCGCAGTTCCTGGTATTCATTCTGGCTGAAGAAATCTGCACCCTGACGCGGTTCCGTACCTGCAAGGGCCAGGATGTACGCCCTGCCTCCAGCATTATTGGCGTCAACGAGGCCCGTATTTTGAAGGTCAATGTACGGCCCTGCACCAATGTCGCCCTGAATAACTATTCCAACACCAAAACGATGAATAGCCAGGAATGCTCCCCCATCAGCTACCAGCCCGAAACCTGTCTTCTTATCAAATTCACCAAGTCGTTCTATAAAATCAGTGATATATGAAAGGTCATAGTTAAGCAGTGCTTCAGTACTTGCAGCAGCCGCGTATATACCCTTGGGGTCCAGTTCAATAAGACTGTCCAGTTTGCCAATAAGATCGCCGTATGTGTTGTAACCCGTCCCCACCGTAACTCCCACGCCTCTTTCACCCCCTTCGTTGAAAGCGAGGGCTGCCGGGTTCCAGTATACTGCGGACGAGTCGTCAACTTTTGCCACAAAGGCACCACCAAGAGCCAGTGCCCGCGGACCGATAATGCGGAACCTGTCAGCATGTAAACCCGCGGGAGCCAGTGTTATGACCAACACCACAAAAAGCACATCTCTTCTCGGGCCCATTTCACACCTCCGGTGCAGATTTTCTCAAACGAACACTTACTTGTATGTGATATTTCTCACGCGGTCACCTCTTTCTTCTACGCGTACGCTGCTTTCTCCTCGTGTGTTTCTCAATGATTATTGTCGCCTCACCAGCTGCTACAAGCAATTGTTTCAGACGCCTGATGCGATCACGGATACTGGCAGCACGTTCAAACTCCAGCAAGTCGGCAGCTTCTTTCATTTCTTTCTGCAAGCGTTCAATCAGTTTTTCCAGCTCATCAGGTTCATATACTTCCTCACTTTCTTCAGCTATTGGAACCGTAAAATAATCCCGTTCATATATAGATTCCAGCACATCGTGAATGTGCTTTTTTATGCTCTGAGGGGTAATGCCGTGCACTGTGTTGTACTCTATTTGTTTCCTTCGCCTGCGCTCAGTCTCTTCTATTGCACGCTGCATGGACTGAGTCACGATATCCGCATAAAAGATAGCACGACCTTCCACGTTTCTCGCTGCTCGGCCCACCACCTGGATGAGCGAACGGTCCGACCTGAGAAATCCCTCTCTGTCAGCATCAAGTACTGCAACCAGTGTAACCTCAGGGATATCCAGCCCTTCCCTGAGAAGGTTGATCCCTACAATTACATCGTAAACGCCTTTGCGAAGGTCCCTGACGATCTCCAGGCGTTCCAAGGTATCAACTTCCGAGTGAAGGTAGTGGACTTTAATACCCAGCTCCGAAAGATAATCCGTCAGATTCTCAGCCATGCGCTTGGTAAGGGTAGTGACAAGGACCCTTCCCCCTTTCGACACCTCTTTTCTAATTTCACCCACAAGATCATCCACCTGCCCCTGTGCAGGACGCACCTCTATCTGAGGATCAATCAGCCCCGTTGGTCTGACAATCTGTTCCACCACGTGAGGACCAGCTTTATACAACTCATAATCACCCGGCGTGGCGGATACAAAAATCACCTGTCCCACCCTCTCTTCCCACTCTTCGAACTTCAATGGTCTGTTATCCAGTGCAGAAGGCAGCCGGAAACCGTATTCCACGAGATTCATTTTTCTGGTACGGTCACCTTCGTACATGGCCCGGAGCTGAGGAATTGTCATGTGGCTCTCGTCAACAATCGTAAGAAAGTCCGGCGGAAAATAATCGAGAAGTGTCGGTGGAGGCTCCCCCGGCCTGCGGCCTGTAAAATGTCGGGAATAGTTCTCTATTCCCGGGCAGTACCCTGTCTCCCTCAACAATTCGAGATCGTAACGTGTTCTTTGCTCCAGGCGCTGGGCTTCCAGGAGTTTCCCCTGAGCCCTTAACTCTTTCAGGCGCACTTCCAGCTCCTTTTCGATGGACTTCACGGCTCTCTCGAGCACCTCCTCTTCAGCAACGTAATGCGTCGCAGGATAAACAGTGTATTTCTCCACACGCGAAATCATGCGTCCTGTAAGCGGATCAAACAAAAAAATCTTTTCTACGCAATTCCTGGTGACACGTATACGCACAGCCACATCCTCTTCGTGGGAGGGAAACACATCTATACAGCCACCCCGCACACGAAACTTACCGCGACGAAAATCATAATCGCCGTGCTCATACCTGATTTCAACCAGTTTTTCACGGATGTGGCGCAGTGACGCATCCTCTCCTTCACGCACCTGGAGCAACATGGCCGAATACGAATCTGGCGACCCCAGGCCGTATATGCACGATACGCTGGCCACAATAATGACATCTCGCCTTTCCAAAAGTGCTGTTGTGGCGCGGTGCCTCAATCTATCAATGTCATCGTTGATGGAAGCCTCCTTTTCAACATAAAGGTCCTTTTCAGGAACATAGGCTTCAGGCTGGTAATAGTCGTAATAGCTGACAAAATACTCCACTGCATTGTCTGGAAAAAGCTGTTTCAGTTCGCCGTAAAGCTGACCAGCCAGCGTCTTGTTGTGTGCAATTATAAGCGTGGGACGATTGAGTCTTGCAATTACATTGGCGATGGTAAAAGTCTTTCCGCTCCCTGTAACTCCCAAAAGCACCTGATGGCGCACACCAGAGACCACACCTTCGACAAGTTTCTCAATAGCCTGGGGCTGATCCCCCGCCGGCCGATATTCTGACTGGAGTTTGAACTTCACCGTCCTTTGTTTCTGCGTTTACGAGGCCTGATGCGGCCTCTCATCCTTTCCCATGCCATCGCTATAGGAATGGACAAAATGCGCTTTTCAATAGGTTTAAGGCGGCGTACATAAAGCATTCCAAAAACAGCAGCAACCATTCCACCGAGCGTATCAAGAATGAGGTCCCACATGGTATCTTCAAGTCCAGCCTGAGCGTGTACATGAAAAAACTGGTCCACGGCGAACTCACCGATCTCCCACAGCACACCGATAGCCATGGTGAAAACCACCGTAAAAAAACCTACAAGAGAAACACTCAATCTCACCTTCCCGGAATAATGCAACCCGAACACAATCATGAACGCGGTAAAGGCGATGAGCCCGGTGGAGAAAAAGTGAAGAAATTTATCGTAATAAGGCACGCGAACGTACCAGTTAAGCACATCACCGAAAACCAGGTGCAGGAAAATTACCAATGTGATAACAAAATCAATCTCCCACGGTAAAGTCATTTTGTAAGAGCGTTCAAGAATACTGGGCAACAGCGACGCGATAATACACAGGATGGTGAGAAATACAAACAGGAAATCTCCGTGCCATGCAAAATAAAACAGTGAAGCCGCCATAACGCCTTTCATAATCCACGAAATGATAACAGCGACGTGGACTTCCTTTACGCGGGATAGTGCAGATTTCACAGAAATCTTATTTTGACTCTTTGTAGCTGGGGCGCAAATATCAATACCCTCCAAATCTTCTACACAGCATCTTCATTAAGTTCACCTGTTCTTATGCGCACTGCTTTCTCCACCGGTGTGACAAATATTTTACCATCACCGATCTTTCCCGTGCGTGCAGAGCGAGCGAGCGTTTCGACGACCCTATCAACCATATCATCTGGAACAACGATTTCGAGCTTCAGCTTCGGAATAAACTCGATCACATATTCCGCGCCCTTGTAAAGTTCTGCATGTCCCTTCTGGCGACCAAAACCCCGAGCCTCCATGATAGTCATGCCCGAAACACCTACTTCCATAAGTGCATCACGAACATCGTCGAGTTTATGAGGCTTAATAACGGCTTCAATCTTCTTCATGCGCACCTCCCGGTAAATTGGTAAGACATGGGAAAAGGTCTGTTCTGGCCTGGGAAATGGATGGAAACTCGCGTCGCCACCTTCCGGGCAATGAAAGGTCCAGATCAGCCATGATAACTTCTTCGTGTGTACCACCCTGCACAACAATTCTCCCATCCGGGGCAATTATACTGGAGCACCCTGCAAAGGCTGCTCCACAGGTATTACAGGTAACAAAATAAATCTGATTTTCAATAGCACGAGCGGCTGCCAGAACCTGCTGATGTTCAAGGCGTGAACGCGGCCACAAGGCCAGATTAAACACAATCTCGGCTCCACAGAGAGCTAACGAACGAGTCAATTCTGGAAAGCGTATATCGTAGCACAGGATAGTTCCCATGGTCGCGTTTCTCCAGCGGAACAAAAGGGGCTTCTCGCCGGGGCAAAACCGCTCCTTTTAACCGAAGGGCGGAAAAAGGTGCACTTTATAATACATCCAGCTTTTACCGTGTTTACCGTCATGGATTTCAACAGCGTTATACCACTTACCATTTTGTCTTATAGCCGTGCCGTATATCACCATGCTTTGCCACTCTTGGGACCTTTGCCTGAGTTGCTCACGTGCCTGAAAAATCTCATTGTGCAGGATTTCATAATCATCTACATAGCCGGTGGTCATAAGTTCAGGACCCACAATCACATCAACTGCAGAAACCGCATCTTCTGCCAGTTCAGCGAAACGTTGCACATTGGTTGCAGGAGCCCCCTCTGTAATGCTCATCTGCACAATGGCTATTTTCAAAATTACCACCTCCGCAACTGCTTAAATGTAAATAAATTATCATTGTAGCAAAAGTGACGTCTTCAAAAGAAATACTTATTTTTTAACGACAACATTTACCCGGCCTTCCTTTCTTCTCACCTGAACCACCACATCAGCATCATAACGCCTTAAAACCAGGTCCACGCATTTGTCACCGAGTCTGAGATTATAAACTTCCACCACAGAAAGAAAATCTGGAAGATATGGAGAGTCAAAAGCAATAAGATTTTCTTGGGGGTCAAATACCAATCCTAAAAGGGAGCTCATCAACAAAAATACACTCCCCGCAGCCCAGGCCTGCGGACGACACGCACCTGGATAAAGTGTTGGACCCTGCCCCGGGCGTCTACGAAAACCGCAGAAAAGTTCTGGAAGACTGTGAAGCTGGAGAAATACCGCAGCATCAAAAAGTCCCCTGAAGATGCGTGCTGCGTATTCCTTCATTCCGTAGCGGGCAAGTCCAGCAGCAATAATACTGTTATCGTGAGGCCATACTGAACCATTATGGTAACTCATAGGATTGTAGAGAACCTCGGTTTCAGCCACAGTGCGAACACCCCATCCGGAAAAGAAAGGTTTGTCCATGAGCATTTTACCTACCTGGTCAGCCTGGACACCAGAGGCGGCTCCGGCAAAAAGCACGTGTCCGGCATTGGATGTTCTCACCTCGCACGGACATTTTTTTGCATCCAGTGCCAGAGTAAACATTCCGGTATTCTCAGACCAGAAAGCACGATGAAATCTCTCCAGAAGTACCCGAGCCCTCTCATAAGCTTCCCGAGCCAGTGCGGCATCATTCATACGACGGGCAAGCTGAGCCACCTCTGTCAACGCCCTGTAGGCATAAGCCTGCACTTCTACCAAGGCAATGGGAACCTCGGGAAAGCTTCCGTCTGCATGGAAAACAGCATCATCAGAATCCTTCCATCCCTGGTTTCGCAAACCCCGGTCCGAAAGAGGGCGGTACTCAATGAATCCATCGCCATCAATATCACCATATTCAACCATCCAGCGTACAGCCTGTTTCACCGGACCCCACAGGTGCAGCAGTGTCTCTTCGTCTCCAGTGCGTCGGAAGTATTCTCCTGTGAGCATGAGGAACAACGGAGTCACATCCACCGAACCATAGTACAGGGCAAATGGGACATCTCCTACTCGAGCCATTTCGCCTTTTCGTAGCTCATGCGGGAGTTTTCCTGGCTCGGCGTCCCTGTCACGTTCTGTGCGAAGTGCCTGGAGGCGGCTCAATGTCACCAGCACACCTCTCGCCACATCCGGGGCAGCCCATAAAATTTGTAAAGCTGTAACCAGTCCGTCTCTGCCAAAAATTGTGTTAAACCAGGGAACTCCTGCGTAAGGATAGAGTCCCTCCTGTGTCTCGGTCAAAGCTGTGCACAGGTCCGCGCGTGAACGGTTAAACCAGCTGTTGAAGAGTTCGTTATCAGTCTCGATGTACACCATCCGGCTTTGTAAATTTTCATAATGAGTTACAGCTTCTTTATAAGCATCTTCATAGTGCCTGGGAATGGATATATCCTCCCCGTATGCTGCTGTGACAGTAACATAAAAATAGAACTCCTGACGCGGACGAAGGAGGAATGTAAAATATGCCCTTGTCTCCTCTATTTTCTCAGGCACATGACTGAAAAATACTCGAGTCACGCGCCTCAAGCCATCAGCACCTTCGTAATGGAAAGTGAATCCTTCTGGAGAGCTCTCTATTCCTGAAATGCGGCCGTACGTTCTTCGAGGTGCTCCCCGCAATTCAAATATATCTGCATAATCTGCACCAAACTCCAACTCCACTGGAAATGCAATCGAGGCATTAAGATAATTACGAAAACGATACCGTTCATAAACAGTGTTTCTCCACACAAATTTCGACCTGAACACATGTACATAACCTCCGCGGATAAGCTGACCGGCACGGCTTTTCAAACCCGGATTTGTCAGATCTGAACCGAATAGAATATTGTCCTGGGTAATACTGCAACTGAGAAGATAGGGAGGCTTGCCACCAAAGGAAAGCTTCCAGCGATTGAGAAAGCGCACATCGTCGAGGAAAAAGCCCTGTTCGGGCGAAAGCTCAGAGTCAATATCACCCAGAGGACCCACCACGAAAAAAGCATCTCCACTTTTAATAGCGTACATCCTTTTTACACCTCTTATTACCGAATAATCGAGATACCTTCAGGCTGCCCTTCTTAAATGCACTGTTCGCTGGTATATTTGAACATAATCCTGTGCCATACGCCTTGACGTAAAGCGCTTTTCGAACACTTTTCTTATCCGGCGCCGATCCAGGGTTTTAACCTTCTCAAGAGCAATTACACCTTCTCTCACATCCTTGATTATGAACCCTGTAACACCGTGTTCCAGCACTTCAGTAACTGCTCCACACGGCCTGGCAATCACGGGTGTTCCACAAGCCATTGCCTCTATCATCACAAGCCCAAACGGTTCCGGCCAGTCTATCGGAAACAACAAGGCATATGCATTTGCGAGAAATTCCCCTTTTTCACCTTCACCGACTTCACCGATAAACTCCACCAGGGGATGCTTGAGCAGAGGCTTTATCACCGTATTGAAGTATTCCTCATCTGCTTTATCAACCTTCGCAGCAATCTTCAGAGGCATACCCGCCATTACAGCAATTTAAATGGCCAGATCCGGCCTTTTTTCAGGAGAGATACGTCCGAGAAAGGCCAGGTACTTTCCAGGCTTATAGATAGGTTGATAAAGGTCTTTTGGAATCCCGTGGAAAACTGTACCCACCCAGTTAACATCTGGCAAGGGCAGGCGCTGGGAATCAGATATGGACACCAATGGTACATGTGCAAAAGCACGATAAAGAACTTGCAGGTCTGGCAGGTCGAGTCTCCCATGAAGCGTAGTAACAGAAGGCACCTTCAGATATGTCAGCAACGGATAATGCAGGTAATCAATGTGGAAATGAATCACATCAAACTCGGACTGTCTCTCCATCACCTGCTTTAACATGGCCACATGGTGTGCTACGGGATCTTTCACATTTCCCGCCAGCCGCAGGGCCCTCGGCGTTCCAGGTACAAGGCGTGCAGACGTGCGGGAATCACCACTGGCAAATAGGGTGACATTAAACCCCATGGACACAAGCTCCTCCGTAAGGTAGTAAACCACCCTCTCAGTACCTCCGTACAGCTTAGGAGGTACAGCTTCGTACAAAGGTGCAACCTGCGCAATTCGCATGTTACACCCC
>JAJRZV010000017.1 GCA_024275095.1 bacterium
CCTTCGATTTAATGGGGGATTCTCTCCTTCAACCTTCGTGCCAGTAACACATCAAAAGTAAAAAATTCAGCGTCGATAGCCGGCTTTTTCAAGAGGGGACGTCTTACGTGGAACAGGAACGCGCCTGAAAAAGCGCCTGGCCTCACTGAAGGCATCTTCAGGAGAAAGGCCTGAACGTACTCCTAACACCGTTAGTTCACTCATGAGGGTAAAATGAAAGTGAGAAAGATTTTCTGGAGACATGGAACGCACCATTTGAAGAGCTCTTGAGGGTTCTATTCCGCGACTGGAGAACACCGTCGCCGTCTTGACCAGATCCACTACCGAAAGCACTTCCAGCCTCCGGGCCCGGCCGAAATGGGAACAGAACACCTCAAACATTTCCCGGCTCATACCCGCGTGAAGTCCCCCCATCACAAACGTGAGGGCAATTTGCTGGTGAGAACGACTTGTTGAGCGAAAACAACGGCTCAATGCCTGTACAGCCCAGTCAGCACTTTCCGCCATTCGCTTTAAGGTTTTCAGAATCACTGAATGATTTTTACGCTTGAACGCTCCTTCGAGGAGTTTCATTTCCATCAGCCGCAACACCACAGGATGAGATACATTTTCCACAATACGGCTCAACTCCGCACGTTCGGGAAGGGAGAAGTCAAGCATCCGTGCATGTGTATGAATGCGCTGGCGTACCAATGTTGCCTGAGGATTGTCTTCCTCTGCTATTGAAATGGACGGCACGAGAAAGAAAAGAAATGCCAAAAATCCAACAGACCACCTCATCGGTTCACCACCACCATCACAGCATCTGTGCCGCCAAAACCATCAGGAAGAAAATTATCTGCATTCATATCGGGTATAAGAATTTTCCCATCCACGAGAAACTGATAACTAAACGCACCCTCAGGAATGGTAACCTCTGCATACCAGTCTCCTTCACCCGTGGTATCCACCATGGGGTTGGCATTCGGATTCCATGCGTTGAAATCACCCACCACACTCACGCTTCTTGCACCAGGAAGCTTGATACGAAAGGTTTTCAGGGCAACTCCTTTCTCTTGTGTATCTGAAACAGCCACGGGGCTCCTTTCAACATGGCCACCGTTTTTCAAATAGACCGCAACAAATGTGAACACGAGCAAAGCAATTGCAGCGATAGAGCCACCAACAACGAAAATCCTGGAACGCCTGCTGCGTTCTCGTCTTCTTAACGGTCCTGCGTTAAACACGTACGCATCGAGTTCTGGAGGTCTCTTCTTCAGTCTGCACAGGGGAAGAAAAGCGTCAAGCCTCTCCAGCCTTTCCATCAATTCCTGAAGTTCACGGTCTGAAGAGAGAAGCTTTTCAAAACGCTTCCTCTCCAGCGGTCGCATCTCTCCATCGAGATACCTTCTGAGCAGCTCGAGCTTGCGTTTGCGACCAAATAACATCACAGCATCCCCTCCAGCATTTCGAGGAGCTTCATCCTCGCACGAAACACTCTTACCTTGAGGGTTTTTGTGTTCACACCGGTGAGCCTGGCAATTTCATCGTAATCCATGCCGAGTACAGCGTACATAATAAGGGGCTCGCGAAGCTTGGGGGAAAGACGGTCTATTGCTTCGGACACTTTCTCCAGAACCTCTGCATCCACAATGCGCCTGTGAGGATTGGACCATGGAGTATCTTTTATCGCATCATTTTCTATCACTATGAGGGGATGTCTGGATCTCACGCGCACCTTCTTCCAGTGATCTATAACCAGATGTCTTGCTATAGCGTACAACCACACCTGAAAATTACTTCCGTTAAAAGTGTTAATCTTGGCAAGAGCCCTGCAAAAAGTCTCCTGGAAAAAGTCCTCTGCAAGGTCATAATCTCTGACCATGTTCAGAAGATACCCGAAAAGAGAGCTCCGGTAACGCTGGTACAATTCTTCAAAACACTGCACATCCCCCTCTTTGACCCTCAGGGCCAGGATCTCGTCCGGTACCTGCTTCAATGCTGACTCTCCATGCACGTTTATTATATACGAAAACACGCACCATTAATTACCGCTTTTTTGAAACCATGGGAGAAGCCAGACGTAAAATCAAGATAAAGACAAAGGTACCCCGCTCCCCCTCCATCATAGCAGGCGGCAATTTAAATCGACCGCCTGCTTTTTACTATTCCTGAGAAGAGCTTTCGACTTTACCAGAAGTCAGAGCATTGTAGATAGAAGTAAACAAAGCTCCACCGATGGCTCCGTAGATAAAACCGTACACAAAAGCGATACAAATTCCTATGCCGCTCACTGAATAGCCTGGAAACACCACCGTAAGAGCTCCCAGCGTGGCTCCGCCTCCACGCGCAAGTGAAAAAATTGTTGCAACCGCCACAGCAATTGCACACACAATACCTGCCGCGATACTTCCTGCTTTTACGTCAAGTTTCAAGATATCACCCCCTTTTTTATTTTTTATTTAGGGGAATAATAGGAAGCATATCCTGTCCAAAGGGTAAAATAATGACTGTATTGTTGGGCGAGTTCACAAGTTTCTCAAGAGTATCAATGTATTTCCATTGAAGATACTTTTGAGATAGTGACCCAGCAATAATGCGGTTGGCATCCGCAATGCCCCGGGCCTCGAGTTTCTTTCTATCCGCTTCCTGCTTCTCTTTTTTGAGAACAAACTCCATGCGCTCGGCTTCCTGCTGTGCCTGGATCTTCATTTCAATGGCCTGCACGACTTTTTGTGGAATTTCAATGTTTCTCACAAGCACTTCTTCCACATAAATATGCTGGGCACCAAGCTTGTCTTTGATCATTTTCTGAAGTTCATCACCGAAAATCGTTCTTTTCTGATACAGGTCCGAGGCAGTGTACTCTGAAGCCACGTCTCTGGCGGCGGAACGAAGCGTGGGGGTAATAAGGCGATCATCCCAGGAAGGACTGTAACGAACAATGGTTTCAGCGGCATATTGTGGGTCGAGTCTGTAAAGAATTGTCACATCTATTTTTACATTGAGCCCGTCTTTCGTAAGGGTTGAAATGGAATTCACACCCACAAAGTCCAGCTTTTTCACCCTCACGTCCACGGCACGTATGATCTCTACTCCGGGAATAAAGAAATGCAATCCGGCCTGCAGCTCTTCTGGCTGAACCTTACGAAACCGGCTCTTTACCCCGACAAAACCCGACTCTATAGTTGTACATGAAGCGAACCCCGCAACAATCAAAAAAGAAAGCACTCCGTATTTAATGGCTCGTGTGATCACAGCTGGATCATTCCTCCTCCTCAGGAGGTTCCAGTTTTACCACAGCGCCCTTTAAAGCCTTTCCGGAAAGGAGTCTTGCCTTGGCGTATTTATTGTCACCGTAAAATTTCACAACCTTCGCTTTTCCAATGTACTCTTCCTCGTATCCGATAATTTCACCCGTGTCAGGATCTTCAATGGGTTCTCCTTTGGCGTAGATATAAAGAACATCTCCCTTTTGCAGACCTTCATTCTCTCCAGCATTGAGATAAAGATAGATTTTCCCTGTGTTCTTCGAGCGTCTCACAGAAGCAACAGATGCTTTCCAAGGCAGCTCCCCCAGTTTCCGCACAAGCCTGTCAACCAGGTTACTGATGGCTGCTCTCAGGGCTTTGCCGGCAAGCGCGAGGTCAAAAGTCTGGGCACTTCCCACCCCCAGGAAAGAACCGCTGGAGGTCTGGGCCGTTCCAACTCCCCGGTCTGCAAAAAGGATCTTTCCTGTTTCCACATCTACCACCCGTATGTCCACCTCCGCTTCAGCCACCTGAGATTTGGATTGTGCAAGACCCAGAAAACTTCCGCCCTTGAGCTTTACGCCAAAATTTGTAACAGCTCCGGTGATAATGGCGTTTACACCCAGAAGACGCCCGATGCGGGCGGCTGTCCGGGGATTCACAAGGTCAGACAACCCAAGCCTTTGCTCTTTAAGCAGTGCATTGAGTTTGTCACGCTCAATCACGGTAAATTTGCCTGATTTAACCAGCTCCGTAATAAGAATATCTGTCGCGTCAGATGCAAGCTGAAGTCGCCCCAGCTTTGATTTCATCTCGAAGTCCACCACCGCCACTCTTTTCTTCAACGCCCTGACTTTTGCACCTTTACCGGGAGCCGCTTCTTCCTCGCTGACCGCCTTCATTTTCTCCTTCGCTCCTTTTTCTACTGTCGTGGTGACTGCTGTACCGCAGGCACTGATAAAAATAACACCTGCAACGGCAAAGAATATCCGGTAGACTTTTGGAGCCATAGCCCTCATCGTACCCCCTCCTTAAACTGGAATTTTCTCATGCCTCATAACCTCAATACGGAATGGTGCTTACCATAGTATTTATGATCTGAACGCAGTACTTGTAAAGAGGATGGCCGGTGATGGCCTGAGACACGGCGCTTTCGGCAATCTCGGCTGCCGCAGCTTTTAACATGTCAGCTGGCTTAAGTGCAATGGTCGTCTCTCCTGCCTCCCGTTCATCTTCCCAGAGTTTATCACCTGTACGGGCGTCGATAAGATATACCGTGGCCTTTACAGCCTTTCGATTGTATATGCCAGTCACAACCGTTTGAGCTTTTTCCACAAGCCCCATGAAAATTCCGTCCACCTTGAGTGCTTTAGCAAGCCGTTCAAGTTCCACAAGTTTCAGCTGTTCTCCAAGGGTAATTTCAAACTCCTCTCTCAAAATCCTGTTTGTCTCTTCTATTGGCTGGACCACAAATCCACGAGAAGGCAATCGCTGGGCCAGGAGTCTTCGAAGAATATTCGGGATTTGAATGTCATTTGTGAGATTTTCAAATGGTGCGATGGCCACAAAATGAGGTTTTCTTGCTTCAAAATCCGGAACAATAAACTTGGGTTTCAAGCACGCTGCCAGAAAAGGCAACACACCTATTACAACCAACCACTTTATCCCGTGTCTCCTTTTCATCTCTTTCACCCCCGACCGGCTCTTCTGGAAAATATACCCAATTAAACCGCGGTTTCAAAGAAAAAATACTATTTCAATATATTAAGCGACTGTTACCCGGAGGCAACCAGCGATTCTAAATTTCCCAACGGAATCTTCTCCACATGAGACAACTTTTTCCCAAGAAACAAACATCCCAAATCAGCAAATCTCCGAGGGTCATCGGTGACGTAAAACCGTAGTTCTCGCGAATTTTTACCAGAACCAGCTTCTATAAACTCGTGCAGTTCTTCAGCTACTGCTTCCCCTGAATCAATGAGAAGCACTGAAGACCCCAGAAATTGCGATATGGTTTTTTTTAAAAGAGGATAATGGGTGCAACCCAGCACAAGCGCCTTTATCTTGTCTTTCAAAGATTTCAGGTAAAACTCCACGGTAGAGTAAGTAATCAAATGATCCACAAGGCCCTCCTCGGCCAGGGGTACGAACAAAGGGCAGGCCTGTTGGATCACCTCCATGTGGGGAGCGAAGGATTTGATTTTTTCAGGATAACTGCCACTTTCCACTGTAGCACGTGTGCCAATAATCCCCACGGGACCCTCTTTCTCCTTCTTGAGAAGACTTCTGACACCGGGCTCTATCACCCCCATCACCGGCACTTTGAGCCGGTCGCGAAGATAGGTAATGGCAGCAGCAGAAGCCGAGTTGCATGCAACCACGATAAATCGGGCACCTTCCTGTTCGAGAAAACGGCAACCTTCCAGTGCAAAACGCCTGATCACTTCCGGGGATCGAATTCCGTAGGGCACACGTGCTGTGTCACCGAAATAAAAAAAATCTACCCCGGGAAATGCTCTTAACAATTCCCGCAGCACCGTGAGCCCACCCACGCCGGAATCAAATACGCCTATGGGACCGGTATTAACCTTCATAACCGTGAATCATACCTTCATTTGAACTTATCTTAAAGCCGCTCCAAAAGCTTCCTCAAATACACGGGCATTATCTGCCGGGGTAACGGCACATGACTTCTTTTGTGCATTGCGGGCCATTTCTTCAAGATTGGAAGCGAGAGCCTCAACGAGAACTTCGCTAAGACGGGATGCACTCTCATTCTGAAAGGTCCACCCTGTAACCTTTTCTTCTATCAAATCATCCACACATCCGCACACATCGCTCACAACACAGGGAACTCCGGCAGCCATGGCTTCGTTAACCACCAGCCCCCATGGCTCCCGCCTGGAAGGCAGCACAAAAAGCTTGCTGATACTGAAGATTCGCGGGAGGGCCCTGCGGGGAACCGTGCCTGTAAAAAAGATTCTGCGACCGAGAAAACCACCGGCAAGTCTTTCCAGAGAAGCCCGCTCTGGTCCATCACCACAAATGAGCAAACCGGCTTCTTCGTGCATTGGAGCAATTTCCAAAAAAGCCCTGATAAGCACATCCACGCCTTTCACCTGAACAAGCCTGCCTGCATACGTGATGTATTGAAGCGGAGGAAGAGAAAAAGTGGTATAAATCTCTTTTTTCCTTTCTCGCACTCGCTCTGCTTCCGAACGGAAATATTCCACGTCCACAGTATAGCGGGCTCTTATCATTCTGCTGCGCGGAACACCGTAGTATTCCCAGTAAGCCTCATTGCGCGCACCGATGGTAAGAAAAATTTTTATGCGGGATGCAAGTCGAGACAGCACCATTCTTTTGAGCATGCGATGATACAAAGGTTTTAATAGTTCATCAGATATGTTGGAGTCCGACCGCATGAGAAGGGGGACGTTGTTTCTCAAGGCCCACCACAGGGCCTGTTGAGCATTTCTGTAAGAATATCCATATACAAGTACAACATCAGGGCTAAATGCTTGTAATGATAAAGAAACAGAGCGTGTAAACTCGTGGGGATACGCATCAGTGTCAGACATGTCCCATCCGCGGTTCTGTCTAACTGTCTGAAAAAACACCTTCAGTTTTACCTTTCCCGCCAGACAGGAGAACAAAGAATCGCGATATGGTGCAGGCACAATGGTAACAACGGCCGCTTTCATGATTTTTTTCTGGCCTTAATAAATACATATTCACCGGCATTTCCATATGGTAAAAAGCGTGAGAAAGCAACCATCAAAGGATACAGCAGGAGCAGAGGCCTGAATTTGAGAGAAGCATCAAACATTTGAAAAAGGGATCTCATCACTCTGCCCGGTCCTCGCTGGAAAGTGTAAATTGTCATACCTTGTGTTTTTAAATGTTCTGCAACTTCTTCGCCCGAAACAGTGTTTCTTCTGAAAAGATCCCTGTCCCTTACGTCTTTTTCGTGAAAGCGCAAAAGCAATAAACCACCGTCTGTTAGCAAAGCAACCATTCTGTTCAACGCCTCAAAGGGGTCCTGCATATACTGGAGAGTTTCCAGGCAGACCACACAGTCAGCAAATCCGTAACCCAAGGCATCCTTTTCAATGTCTTTTTCCTCAAAATGAACGCGGATGTTTTCCAGACGACGTGCCACCTCCCTTGCCTGGACAACTGCCTCCGGGTTAATCTCTATTCCCATTGCTTTCTTTGCAAAACGCCGTCGAACCACATAAAACGGGAACAATCCCAGACCTGTCCCTATATCCACCAGAACCTCCACCCGGTTTTTCTTCAATTCTTTCAGAGCCCGCTGGAAACGCACCCTGGCAGGAAGATCCACCAGACCTGTCAGGGCAATTAACAAACGGGCAACTCCTCTCCAGCGCGGATAAAATGCATATTCAAATCCCAATGGCATTACAGACATCGACAAATCTCTGACTTTTACCATTCCATGGTAAACAAACTGGGCAGCCCCGCTCATAAAAAATGCTGTTTCGTTTTTCGACCACTCTGGCTGGAGAGAATCCCGGAAAAGAAATGAACCGGCACCCGGGTTCTGATTCCATCCGCGCACAGCGCTGAAACAAAATTTATATCCTGCACTGAACACTTCTTCCACTGCTGCAAAATTGAAATCTCCCAATCGTCCGTATGGAAATGCAAATGTTTCCACCGGTTTCCCGGTCATGTCTTCCAGGAGTTTTCTGGAATCTACCAATTCTTTTTTCATCTCGTCTCTGTTAATTGCTGAAAATCTGGGGTGAGTGAACGAGTGAGAACCAACGAGGTGACCTGCTGCCGCGAGCTCCCTTAGATGATGTGCCTGCATGTAGCCTTTACGGCCCACTCTGTCTGCAATGATAAAAAAAATTCCTTTCATCCCGGCTTTCTCAAGGGCAGGCACCCCATGTCGGAGGTGGTCTTCTGTGCCGTCATCAAAAGTTACAAGGAGAGGGATCCCTTCCTGGTTTCTATGCCACTGAGTGGTTAAAAAGTCTTCCACAGCAAGGGGGAAAAAGCGAAGATCCTTCAGCATACAAAGCTGGTGGTAGAGGCTTTCCGAGCTAAGAATCGAATGGTACGTGATAACCCGCAAGGGCCTGCGGCGAAGCTGAATCCTGTGCATGAGAGCAGAAAAGCCTGTGACTTTGGCAACGTGAGAGGCAAACTTATTTTTTCTCATGAAGTACCCCTTTTTTCTGCACACCCCAGGCAAGGGCTGAGGCCATGACAAGCCAGAAAAGCACGGAAATATAGCCTCCCACCGATAGAAGCCACGACATGAAAAACGAGTACACCAGAGAGCCGCACAGTATGGCGAGGTAGGCAGCAGAACGATCACGCCGGAGTTCTTCCGTTTCTCTTTTCACCAGATTCCAGCAATGAAAAAAAAGGCTCCCGAGCATCACCATGAAAATGAACATGCCCACCAATCCAAGGGTCACGAGCACCTCCACGTAAATATTTTCAAAATACGGCCCCTTAACCTCACTGACGTTGAGCACATTCATGCGCGGTTCGTAATATTTCGCCCAGGTGTAGGGACCGGTGCCGTGGCCGTGACCAAGAAACGGCCTTTTCAGAAAAAATTTTATACCATAACGCCACAGCTGTATCCGGCTTTCTTCCACTGAGGTAGCAAACGTGACCTCTCCTCCTTTCTTGGTCAGCAGAGTTTCTGTAACCCGCGATACTCTGGGAGACAGGACAATGCTGGCAACACCAACCGAAAAAGCAAGCATGAGATGCGGCAGGTAGCGATATGCCCGGCCTGTGGATATCAAAAACACAACCATTGAAACAAACACGCCCAGCATGGCCGAACGCGCACCACTCATGGCAGTGAACAGCAGCGTGAGAGCAACAACACCCTTGAAAAACGCACCTTTTCTCGTGGCACTTAGGTAAAGTGCGGAAGGCACAGCGAGGTTGCAGATCATGCCAAACTGATTGGGATTGTAGGAAAGGCCTCGCAAACGCAGCAGGTTCCCCTGCATGAAAATATTCCATTGGCCTGCAAGCTGCATCACCCCACCAATGGCAAGCGAAAGGAACAGAACCAAAAGGGGCAGGAAAAACACCCACTCGCCTTCCCTTTCATCTTCAATAAATTCCTGCTTTGCAAACAGGAACACGATCACCCAGAGCATGATGAGGGTTCCTGCTCTTAAAAGGGTAACCAGCGGCCTGATGGAATAGGAAACACTGATAATGCAGTACATTGAAAACACGAGGAACCACCATTCAGGCGGGCTCAGGCGGGTATCTTCCCTCCTGAGGAGCCACCTGAATGAGGCATGCAGAAAGAGAAGGGAGAAAAAGAACCAGCGCAAATTGGAGGCGATGGTTTGACTCAGCATATGATGAAGGCGGGGATTGTCCACAAAAAACGATGTCACGATAAAACACATGAGCAGAAGCTTCCAGCGGGTAACCGCTCCCAGGGTAATGAAAATTCCCGCGACAGCAAGGGTAATTTCCTGGGGTGATAACTGCCTGCCTGTTAAAATCACAATTGCGCCTGCAGCAGTCAGGGCACTTACAAGCGCAACAACTGTTAAATTTGTCTTGCGAATACGTTCCATGCTTTTCAGGCCGTTACGGGGTCTCCAGCGGAAACCACCCTGAAATCCTTCAAAACTCGAAAGAAAAAATCTTTTGCACTACTTTGGCGAGGCACCATCATCCGAACACCGTCCAGCAATAGAGTGCCTGCACGATATGAAGCAGCTTCAAGAGGACATGCGTGACGCCGTAGAAACTTAAAGGTATTGCGACGAATAAGCCGTGCCACATGAGAAGTAAGAGAATAATCACCGGACTCCAGGTGCACCACCGCCGGGACCGGAATAAAATAATTTTTCCATCCTTTTTGCCTGCACCGCCACTGGAAATCAGCATCCTCAACGTACATGAAAATATCTTCATCGAAAAAGCCCACCTCTGTGAAAACCTTTGAACGAATCAGGATGCACACACCATTGAGAAAAGATACCGGCATAGGGGTACGAATTTTTTCCGAGTGAGGAAGCCTTTTCGGCCACAGCATCCACAGGATTTTGTGCTTGATAAGATTCTTCAAAAAAGGGTATTCGAGAATTGTATTCTGAACCACGCCTTCTTTTTGCCAGTACACAAGGGGACCTGTAACACCAGCATCAGAGACATTTTCCATGAATTCTACAAGCACATTGAGAAAATTCCCGTTGATCACCCGTGTGTCAGGATTTACAAGAAGTACGTATTCTGGATTCACGGTTCTTAACGCGTGCAGTATCCCTGCGTTGTTACCACCTGTATAACCACGGTTTTCAGCGAGAAAAATCAGCTCTGCCCCCCTGGGATGTTCTTTTACAAGGCGTTCTCTCTCTTCTGACCTGCTCGCGCAATCCACAATCACCATCTGCTGAAAACTTCCTCGACAAAGTTGATAAAAGGAACGAACGCAGTCAAGCGTCAGGGCGGAAGAGTTATAATTAACAATCACGATGCTGACACGAACATCTCTGTGCATGGAAAGAGATTATAGCATGGAGATATTTTGCACGCTTGCACCCGTCCGTGCGTTCACCTAAAATGACCACTGTGACATACAGCAAAAAATACTTTCTGTTTGGTTTTCTTTCCTTTCTTTTACTGCCTGATGTTTCATCCCGTGCGGAATTGCAGGTTGTAAAAAAAAACTCGTTGGCGCATTCAACGGGCTGAAGCATGGTACCGGCTGGTGTACTCATCCGCAAAGGCTCCGGTTTCCCTCGCGTTAAGACCCGTTGGAGGTGAGGGAGTGGACCACTGGATGGGTGTAAATTTCTTCCTCGGTCCCCGCCGGGGACTCAGGGTTTTTGCCATATACATAAACCGGCGTGGAATGGTGAGATCCGGTGGCGGAAGTGAAATTTTTTATACATTTCTCAACAGGCCTTTTCCTCTTTTAACACTGGCCTTGGGAACCCTGGGCGACGGAGGTGGCGCGGCTGGAATATATGGAAAAATCGAAGTAAGCGGCGAAGCGGGTGTGGTGGATTGGAACGGCTTTTTGCATCTGGAGAAAGCATTTGCCACTGAAAGGGATGTTGTCGATGTGATCCTGGGCGGGTCTGCCACAGTAAAAATCACCTCTTCTTTAAGCACAGGGTTACGGTACCTGGTACAGGATTTAGAAGATCTGTGGGAAAACGAAGAGGCAGAAGGCGGTATGCTCCAGGAAGTATCCTTTCTCATCTCCATGAAAAAAGGCACCCTGGGCGCGGGATTGGCTCCGGGAATTGTCATGGGAAGAAGCAATGGATTTTCCATGACCTTCGAAACCAAATTAATGTTTTGAAAGATCAGGAGAGAGCAATGAAGAGACCATTCGCTCGCAGCATAGTGATATCAGTGATATTAACGGCATTCGTGACAGGAGCCTGTGAACACAAAAAGGAAAAGATCTGCTCTTTGGGAGTACCCTCCCCGATCGCATTCCTCCGTTATGGTGAGCGTTACGGCGATGCCACTTCAATTCTCAACGGTCGACTCATCTCCCCTGCAGGTGAAAGTGTATCTGTAGGGACATTTCCCCTGGGTCTTGCTGTTTCTCCTGACGGACGCTTTGTCGCTGTTTCCAACAACGGTGCAGAGGATATCTTCACCCCGGGCCTGCCTTCAACATTGTATCAATCGATATACGTGTATTCTGTAACTGAAAAAATCATAACTGCAATACTTCCCGAACCGTCGCTTTACATCGGTGTCGCATTTTCTCCCGATGGGAGGTTTCTCTACGCGGCAGGTGGAGGTGGTAATGCAATAATGCAATACAGTGTGGACTCCGGTTTTGCTCCTTCCGCCATCTGGACGGTGTACGGGTATCCCACGGGAATTTTTGCTTCCGAAACGCGCGTGTACGTTACCCTCCAGCACGAACACACCCTTTTAACGCTCGATGCCTCCACCGGAGAAATTATCCAAGAAGCGCCCACCGGCCCCTATCCCTATGATGTCGTCGTGGATGAAAACGCCGGTTATGCCTACGTGAGCAACTGGGGAGCGGACTATATTTCTATTATAAATTTGACCGATTCCGCATCTTCACTTACGGTTACCGTGGGCAAAAATCCCGAAGGACTGGCACTCTCTCCCTCCGGTGACGTGCTCTATGTGGCATGCAGCGATGAAGACGCTCTCGCGGCAGTGAGCGTCCCGGAAGGGGTGTTACTCCATAAGATCCCCCTGATCGCTTCACCCTATCCCGGGGCTGTCCCTTCCGACGTGGCGGTGACACCCGATGGAAAGTACGTGCTTGTAACCCTATCGGGGGACAATGCCGCCGCCGTTGTGGCAACGGACACCATGACCGTTGAAGGCTACATACCCACCGCGTACTACCCTTCCTCAATTGGCATTTCACCTGATGGGAATTTCATTTTCGTGACAAATGCCAGGGGCGAAACCCCCTATCCCAACGTGGCCGGCGAGTACATCGTGCAGGTGATCCGTGGTACGTTTTCCATCATCCCGTTCCCATCACCTGAAACTCTTGCCGAATACACCACCGCCGTAACGAGAAACAATAACGTTACGTCTTCCTTCTTCAACATTCCCCCCGACTGCGACTCCCTGGACATTCCGGTGCCCCTGAAACACGGAAAGACCTCTCCGACCATCAAGCACGTGGTCTACATCGTGCGTGAAAATAAAACATACGACTCCTACCTGGGCGACTACGAAAAAGGAAACGGAGACCCTGACCTTGCAGTGTTCGGGGAAAACACGGCCTTCGGAAACGTAACACCCAACACGCACGCTCTCGCCCGCCGCTTTGCCGTGTGTGACAACTTCTACGAAGAGGCAGAACAATCCCTGCAGGGCCATATCTGGATATCCCTGGGCTGGATAAACGATTTCATGGAACGCAACTGGGCAGGCATGTGGGCGCGTCCAGGAGAGGCGGAATTCTTTTTACCCGGCATAGAACCCGCGGCAAAACCTGGCAATCGAATGCTTTTTGACCACCTGTATGAAGAAGGCATCTCTTTCAGAATTTACGGTGATATTCTGAGCATCGCATCGGATCCCCTGGGTAAATACCGTTCCAACGTCAACTGGAAATACCCCACGTGGGCGCTTCACGTGAAAGATGTGGACAAAGCACGCATCTTTATCGAAGATCTGGAAAAAGGCATTTTTCCCCAGTTTGTATACATCTGGTTGCCCAATGACCATACCCACGGGCTTACACCGGGCACACCCACCCCGGAAAGCATGATTGCCGACAATGACGAAGCCGTGGGAATGGTGGTGGATGCAATATCCCACAGCCCGTTTTGGAAGGAAACCGTGATTTTTATCTTTGAAGACGACCCCCAGGGAACACCCGACCACGTGGACGTGCATCGCTCTCCGTTGCTTATCGTCAGTCCCTGGGTCAAACGAGGGTATGTATCAAGTATACACTACAGCTTTCCCTCCATACACAAAACCATGGAGCTCATCCTGGGCGTTCAACCGCTCAGCCGGTTCGATGCCCTTGCGGCTCCCATATACGATGTCTTCTCTCCCGCTCCTGATACTGAACCCTATACCTATATCCCCCGAAAGGTGCCTGAGAGCATATGCTGTAACGCCTCAACACCACCTGAACTCGTGGCCCGCTCAAGTGCCCTGGATTTCTCCGGGCCGGACAGGTCGCCCGGGCTGGGAAGAATTTTATGGGAATACTTCAGGCCAAACACCCCTTTTCCCGAGGACTTGGCTGACGAAGAATGAGGCTTCCGGGAGAGCGCAGGTGGCAGCAGGTCCTCGAGGACCTAAAAGGGCGGAATTTGCTGAGACGACTGAGGCGCCGTGGTCCAGCCTCTGGAGCAAGGGCCGTCGTAGAAGGTCAAGAGGCCTGGATACTCTGTTCCAACGATTACCTGGGCCTGTCCACACATCCCGACGTTATTCAGGCAATGATAGATGCAACCCGACGATTTGGTGCTGGAACGGGTGCAGCACGACTGATTTCAGGAAACACCTCCCTTCACGAAGAAGTCGAAGAGAAAATCGCACGCTTCAAAGGTACAGAAGCAGCCCTGTTTTTCACCTCGGGTTATCATGCAAACGTAGGTACAATCCAGGCCCTCGCAGGTGAGGGAGATGCCATCTTCAGCGATGAACTCAACCACGCCTCGATTATCGACGGGTGCAGGCTTTCACGGGCCCGGACATTTGTCTACAGGCATCGCGACATGAACCACCTGGAAGACCTGCTTCGCAGAGAAGGTTCACGTGCCCGCACCCGCCTTGTCGTGACTGATACTGTCTTCAGCATGGATGGAGACGTGGCACCTCTGGAGGACATTGTCCGCCTGGCAGAACAATACGATGCGGTGGTAATGGTAGACGAGGCGCACGCCACAGGGCTTTTCGGCGAACACGGACGGGGAATGTGTGAAGAAAAAGGGATCTCAGATAAAATCCCGGTTCAGATGGGCACCTGCGGAAAGGCACTGGGAGTGTTCGGTGCTTACGTTGCTGGTTCCAGCGAACTCGTCAATTTTCTCATCAACCGGGCCCGCTCCTTTATCTTTACCACAGCGCCCCCGCCTGGCATCTGTTTTGCGGTCATCAAAGCCCTGGAAATTGTGGAGCGAGAAAAATGGCGGAGAGAAAGGGTTCAGGCACTTGCATCACGCCTGCGCACCCTGTTGAAAAGCAAGGGGCTCAACACGCTGAACAGCGAGACACAGATTGTTCCTGTTGTCATTGGAAGTGAAAACTCCACGCTCGCCATATCCCGGGCACTGCTCAAAATGGGATTCTTTGTTCAGGGAATTCGTCCCCCTACAGTCCCTCCTGGCACATCGCGCCTGAGAGTCACAGTCAGGGCAGACCTGCCAGACGGAATAATTGAAGACTTCTGCTGTGCCCTTGAAAAGGCCATTGGCAGCACATGGAGTCCGACAGGGGAACAACCATGAGCAGAGGCGAGCTCTGGAAAGAGATAGAGAATTCTGGACCGCAGGAATGGGATCGCTGGGACAGAGAATATGTATGGCATCCATTCACCCAGATGAGGGAATGGCTCTCTTCGCAAAACCTTACCATCGTAGCCGCCGAAGGAAATTACCTTATAGACGCGGACGGCAAACGTTATTTTGACGGAGTTTCTTCACTGTGGGTCACCATTCACGGCCACAAACATCCCTGCCTCAACAAAGCCATTTTGGGACAGCTTAACCGTGTCGCTCATACCACGTATCTGGGGCTTGCTCATGACATGGGAGCCAAGCTGGCACGTGCCCTTACCGGTATCTTACCCCGGCCACTGAAGCGCGTGTTTTACTCGGATAATGGATCTACAGCTGTCGAAATCGCATTGAAAATGGCCTACCAGTACTGGAGCCATCACGGACAGAAACGCCCTCGCTTCCTTTCGCTGGAGAACGCATATCACGGAGACACACTCGGTGCCGTGGGAGTGGGGGGCATTGACGTTTTTCACACTGCGTTTGGTCCCATCATTGTAAAATCTTTAAAAGCCCCATCACCCTACTGCTACAGATGTCCGCTCCGGCTGAAAAGGGAGACATGTGATCTCGCGTGCGCTGATGAACTCGAACAGATCCTCACACAGCACAGAGACCACATATCCGCAATTATTGTAGAACCGGAAGTTCAGGCAGCAGCCGGCATGATCGTAATGCCGGAGGGATACATCCAACGTGTAAGCGCTGCGGCACGTACACACGGCGTACTTCTTATATACGATGAAGTGGCTACCGGTTTCGGCCGTACAGGCAGGCTCTTTGCCATGGAACACTCCGGAACAGTCCCGGATTTTGTGGCTCTTGCCAAAGGTATCACCGGCGGGTATCTCCCACTTGCTGCAACCATCACCACAGAAGATGTGTTTGAAGCATTCTTGGGTAGTTACGAAGAATTCAAAACATTCTTCCACGGCCACACCTACACTGCCAACCCTCTGGCATGCGCTGCATCTCTTGAAAACCTGAAAATCCTTACCCACACATCATTCCTTCAACGGATAGAAAAACTTGCGCGAACTTTCTCCTGCATTCTGGAAGAGCAATTCGGGGCTCATCCCAACGCGGGCGACATCCGCATTAAGGGACTTATGGCAGGCGTCGAACTGGTAAAGGATCGAAAAAAACGTGAGCCCTTCTCCGTTGAGAAGCGGGTCGCGTGGCGCACAACGTTGAAAGTTCGAGAAAGGGGGCTGATACTCCGTCCGCTCGGCGATGTGCTCGTGTTCATGCCTCCTCTTTCATCAACTGAAGATGAACTACAATTCATGGTGGAAACGGCACGATGGGCTCTTGATGAAGTCCTCTCTTCATAAACTCCACGGCGGCATATTCATAACCGGCACTGATACAGGTGTCGGAAAAACCCATGTCACCTGTGAAATTGCAAGGGTGCTGCGCAACGAAGGAATTGATGTGGGAGTGATGAAACCTGTCGAAACAGGAGCGATTGCAGGAGCCGATGACCACCTGCGCCTTGCAGAGGCTGCCGCCGTTTCAGACCCTCCTGAACTCATCTGTCCTTATCTTCTTCGGGAACCCCTGGCACCTTCCGTGGCCGCCCGCATCGAGGGCAAAACCATCCGGGCAGGAGTAATAAAAAAAGCCTTTCAAAAACTCTTGAGGCGACACAAGGTCGTACTCGTGGAAGGAGCCGGGGGACTCATGGTGCCTTTGAAAGGGAAATATACCTACGCAGAACTCATCAAAGAGCTATCTCTTCCCGTCGTCGTGGTTGCTGCAGATCGCCTGGGAGTTATCAACCACACTTTGCTCACCTGCGAAACGCTTGTTCAAAAAGGACTCCAGCTCACGGGTGTGGTTCTCAACCGCATGCCTGAATTTCAGGATCAGTCTGCAAGGTACAACTTTGAACTGCTTCGCCGCCTTTTGAATGTACCCGTGGTTGTTTGCGAGACCAGCCTCGAGAAATCCGCTATTCAGCATCTCTTCCGGGTTCTCCTCGTGAAAGCTTCCCTTCCCTGATCATCTTTACGAAAATACGCACCAGTTCAGGATCAAATTGCTTCCCGGCGTTCTTTTCCAGTTCCTCTACGATCAGTTCCTTTGAAAGACCTTCCCGATACGGCCTGCTGGATGCCATGGCGTCATAGGCATCTGTAATGCAGACAATCCGTGCTCCCACCGGTATCTCCTCCCCTTTCAGTCCCTCAGGATATCCTGTGCCATCCCATCGTTCATGATGATAATACACGATCGGGACCACATCATGGAGAAAGTGCAGAGGAAGCAGAATTTCCTTCCCTATTTCAGTATGTGCTCTGAAAAGAAGGGTCTCTTCTTCGGTAAGAGTATCGGGTTTCTTGAGATAATCAAGCCTGATACCGATTTTACCGATATCATGAAGCAGTGCTGCCTGATAAATCCGTTCTGCAAAATCCGGGGGATACCCTGCCTCAAGAGCGAGTTCTCGAGAATACCGGGCCACCCGCTCTGAATGACCGCGCGTGTATTCGTCCTTGGCTTCAATGGCCTTGATAAGGCCCTGTACTGTTTGATGAAACGCGTTGAGCAGTTCGTTGTGAACAGCTGTGTTCTCAACAGCAGTAGAAAATACCGCCGTGACAATCTGAAAAAGTTTCAGCTTGCCTTCTGTAGGCCTCTTTAGAGGATTGAACCCGCAGATGTTTAAAAAACCGTAGTGTTTACGAAAACCCTCCACTGCGTGCACAACAACAAACTCCGGTTTTGATCCACGGGAAGAAGGGAAGAGCTTTTTCACTTCTTCGCCGACAAGAACCACATAGGGTTTATCTCCCAGCAAATCCCTGGCCACCTCGGGGTTAAAATCAAAACATACTTTTCCACCGGAACGGCATTTGTGAATTCTTTCCATCTCTCCGGACTCATCAGCAACAATAAACGCGCATGCGCTATCCGCACCGATCTCCAGCAATATAAGTTCCAAGGTTCTATTCACAATTTCTCTGATCGGCATACCAGGTTTGATTTCCGTGACGAAATTGTAAAAAGCCTCTGGATGCTCCAGGTAAGGAGTTTCCGTAAGCAACACGTTGTAATCAACGGCTCTCTTTACCGTGAGGAGAAGATTCTCCAGGTCAAAGGGCTTCACTACGTAATCAAACACTCCCTTTTTCAGAGCTTCTATGGCGCTGTCCACACTTGCGTATCCACTCATGAGAATAGGGGTGGTGGGGATATTGAGCTCTTTCATCTGGGAAATGAGCTGGGTACCACTGATCCCGGGAAGCACCAGGTCCACAAGAGCTACATCAAAATGGCCGTCCTGAAGAAGCTCCAGCGCTTCCACTGCATCCAGTGCAGTATCAACAGAAAACCCCTCACTTTGAAAAAATTCCGTAAGCAGCCTCAGCACGTCTCTCTCGTCATCAACAATCAGGATCCGCGGGCGCCTGATGCTTTGAGCATAACGCATAAAAAAATTGTATCACTTTAACCCGAAACCTTAGAAGGAAACCCGAATAACGTCATCTTGATTTTATCCGACCAGAAAAGCGATTCCTCCCGGTTTTTTCACAAAATCACCGAAGAATCCCGCGATGGCCGCGTTTTTTAGTGTATCTCAGGTGTATTGCGTTCATAAAAACAAAAATCTAAAAATCATTGACACCAACAAAACTTTGTGGCAATACTTACTTAAAAAGTTCCCAGGAGGAACAGAAATGAAAGCAAAAACTTTAACAAAAATTGCGGTACTGCTCACGGTCACTGTGTTCTCATTGGGCGCTTCCACTGAAAAAGGATGCGGAGGAAGTAAAGGCGTCCAGAAAAAGCGGCCACCGAAAATCACTCCCACAAAATACCCCATTATCCTCGCTCACGGTTTTGCAGGATTTAAAGAGATTGCCGGAATTGAATATTTTTTCGGTGTGGCAGATTACCTGAGAAAATACGGGTTCACTGTATTCGTCACCCAGGTTGATATGTTCAATACCATAGAGGTCAGGGGCAACCAGCTTGCAGACCAGATACTGGAAATTCTCAATGAAACAGGAGCAGAAAAGGTGAACATCATCGGTCACAGCATGGGTGGACTGGATGCAAGATATGCCATCACACATCGGGGACTCGGCGACGTAGTCGCTTCGCTGGTGACAATTTCTACTCCCCATCATGGCACTTCCATCGCTGACGTGGCACTTGGTCTGATGGATGGGCCCGTGGAGGATGCAGTATCCATCATTTCGTGGCTTGCCGGTTGTACTGTCGACGGTGTTGATTATGACACGTGTCAGCAAGATGCCATAGATGCCGCGTGGAATCTGACAATAGAATACGTTGAAAATCAATTTAATCCTCAAACCCCGAACGACGAACGCGTGGCCTACTTTTCGTACGCAGGAATCACGGGGCTGCACTCAAAGGATATCGTAGATCCTTTACTTATCATTCCGTATGGGATTGTTTACTCCAACGAGGGTGATAACGATGGACTGTGCTCAGTAGAAAGTGCAAAGTGGGGAACATTCCTCGGCACTGTGGAAGCAGATCACTTAGACGAAATCGGCCAGCTCGTGGGAGTAACGGGATTGTTTAACTATAAAAAATTCTATCTGAATATAGGCCGTTTTCTCGCTGCGCAGGGGTTCTGAAAAGGCAGTTTTTCACATACGATTGAACTTCACCACCTTACTCCCTATAATGCCTCATCCATGACCTCGCACATTTTTTTTACCCTCTTTCTCACCGTTAACATCTCTCCCCATGACTGCCAGATCACCACTGTCGAAGGCACCGTGCTGCACGGACGCATTCGCGTCATTACTCCAGAGGCTGTTTTGCTGACAAGTTCTTACGGTGAATTAAAAATTCCTCTCGCTCACGTGGAAAAACTTACAACCACAACACCACTTTATTTCTATCTTTCTTCTTACCGTCTCTCCTTCGTCGCTCCCGTCACAGGTTACAGCAAAGGCCTCGAGGTTCTGTTCACCACCAAGGGGGCCATTCCACTTTCAACGCTCTTTTCTGCAAGAAGTGAACCCCTGAAAACTTTACGCACAGACATCAACATTGGTTTCGGCTTCACTGCGGGCAACGTTAATCTCCAGAACTGGACCCTCGAGCTGGTGCTGCATCGAGAAAAAACGATCCACAACCTCTCTCTTTCTTTCTACACTTCATATTCACGCACCGATGGTACAACGACCAGTAACTACCAAAGAGCAGCATTCGACTACCACCCGGAGGTCCTGCCATTGCTTCTGCTCAGTGGAAATGCAACTGCTGAACGGGACGGTGTGGCGGGGCTGGACATTCGCTCAACAACTTCGGTGCAAGCAGGCTGGTACATCTTCAAACAGAACGGACGGCAACTTTCTCTCGGCGGAGGACCAGCTTACTATCACGAAGACTACAGAGGTGCTCCTCCCACACGAGAGGCCCGGCTGCACATGAGCATTCAGGGTGTATGGAACGGCAGCCTTGCGAGCCTGGAAGGCGATGTAAACACTTACACATCACTTCAACGGATTACCGTTTTTTTCATTCAATCCACCCTCAACATAAAAACGCACATAACATCCAGCATTTCACTGTTTTTTTCGATCATCGAAACCTATAACAATGCTCCCCCTGAGGACCTTAAAAAGAACGATATCCGCCTCAGTGCAGGTATATCTGTTCACCTGTAAAAAGCGAGTTCAGGAGAAATATTTTTAAAAAACTCGGCCCACATCTGTACCGTTTTGTCTTCATCTACGAGCGTGAGCGGGGGGAAAATCTCACACAGATCCACACCTCCAAGATGAACTTGTCCCTTATTGATAGCGCTGCCCAGTGCTGCAGCAACGGCAAAGAGCGTGTCTCTGGAAAGTCCCTCAAAATCCGCAAATCTCACTGCACCTGTGGTTTCCCTTACACTTACATCTGAATCAACGCTGAGATAGACCACATTGTAGCAAGCGTTTTTCAGTACGGTTGTTAATGTTGACACCGGATCGGCCATCACTTCTTCAGCGGGAACAACCTTCAGTCCCTTTTTTCCATACACATCGAGAATCCTTGCCGTGATGGAACCTTTCTCCATACGCTCTGAAACACCAATCACCCAGACATCTATTTCAGGGAATGTATTAATCACATGTTTGAGAAAGTTCCCTGAAGACACTCCCTCTGTGCGCGGTCCTTTGTAAATGTATCCCCTC
The DNA here is from genome assembly GCA_024275095.1 of bacterium. Lineage (GTDB taxonomy): Bacteria > JAJRZV01 > JAJRZV01 > JAJRZV01 > JAJRZV01 > JAJRZV01. The sequence continues at coordinate 21,400 of JAJRZV010000017.1, forward strand.
GCGGCCGAGCGTTCCCACAGCTCGAACAAGTCCACATGAGCGTCAAGAACCAGGCATGTGCATTTTCCCCCTGTCTTTTCCAGACACCACAACATACCCGCCGCGGCAAAAACGTGTTCCACGGCCAGGACAAAGGGAATTTCGCCTTCTCTGACCAGATCCTCGAGCATTTTTTTAATTGATGCACCTGTTCGGTCAACACGCCTCTATCAAAAGCCTCTATCAGAGAGGTTCTATTCACAGACGATGGGTCTGAAGGAATAGAGTTCAGGTAATCCGGACATGGCACCCGATGAACGTCTGCTGCATGCGGAAATTTGATGCAGTACGGATACACAGGCGCACCAGAGTCACACACAAAATGCGATGCTTCCTTTCGCAAAAAAACCTGTTCCGGCAAGTCTGACAAATCCAGCGAAGAAACAAAAACGCGGGGTATCAAGAACGGAGAAACTTGGAAGGAATGCGTATACCCAGCTTGGCCAGTGTTTTGATGGCTTCGTTACCCCCCAGCTTCACCATGCCCACATAGCCCTTGCGCCAGGCATCTACCAATGTAGTGGTTAGCTTGAATCGCATCCATCGGGTCTTGGTTGGATTGAGGATGCATTCATTGAGGGCTTTCACGTAATCTTTGACATCATCAGATTGAACAGATGTGATGTAATCAACAGCCTCCTTGGAGAAAACGAATATCACCTCTTGCTTTTTGGGTTCCTCCTTGATTAAGGTGGGTTTCCCTTTTTTCTTTACCAGCGTATATACGTTTTTATCTCCTTCAAATTCCACTCGTGCTGTGGCTCCCTCTACCAGGGGCTCCACCATGCGCTGGGCAACAGGGTTTGTATCAAAAAATTTTTTTAATTTTTCCGCCGGACTCTCAGCCATAACTCATCCCCCTGTAAAGAATTCTACGATATCCATAATCTTCATATCTCGAAACCTGCGGCCCTTCTGATGTCTGCTGAGGGTGTTAATACAGCGAGGGCATGCTGTTATTACTGTATCCGCACCCGTAGCAGCAAGCTCCTCAAGTCGCGCAAGAGTTACAGCGCGAGCAAAATTTCGATTGACGAGTCCCCCTCCAAATCCACCTCCGCAACAGAAGGTGTGTTTGCCTGTTCGTTGAGGATGTTTCACCTCCACACCGACACTTTCAAGATAAGAGCTGAGACCCTCTTCGACCTCTGCTCCCCTGGTCAGTGCACACGGGTCATGATAAGAAACAGGACCTTTATGTCCAGGCAAGGGATTACCATCAAAAATTTCCATCAAGTAATCAACGTAAAATAGCACGTCTTTTTCTATCTTTTGATTGAAAAGAGCCTGTGCATAACACTCCGGTGAGAAATACACAACCCGTGGTGGGTTGAGAGAATTGAGAAGGTTCGCGTGTTCCTCCTTCTTTTCGTGAGCAAGCTGTGAGGCACCCATTGCTTCCGGCAGGGCTCCACAGCATCCTTCCTTTTCGAGAAACGCCCAGCGAATTCTTCTGTCGGAAAGGAGCTGAGCAAACCTCAGAGCAGCGAGAGCACTTCTTTCACCAGAGAACGCAGAACAACCCCAGAATACCACCACCTCAGCTTCGTCAACTGGACTCGCGAGGGATTGAATCTGGCGATACGCGAGCATCGCCTGGCGCGCAACATTCTTACCGTTTTCACTTACCTTTCTGAGAACACTTTCCACCTTCGATGGAACAACACCGCGCTCAACCGCTTCCTCACGCAACGCCTTTATAACAGGGATAATCTCTATACCCGAAGGACAAGCGGCCTCGCATGCGCCACAGAACATGCATTCATATACAATTCTGCCAAATGCAGTATCCTCTTTTATTCTTTTATCCAGAACACCCTGTGCCAGATACAGCTTTCCACCGCCTGTATGACTGAAGAGACCAAAGTACGTATATCCCGGGCAATTGATATTTTCTCCGTTAAAGGAAATAAAACATGTAGCGCAACGATTGCAGGTGTAAAGGTAAAAGGCATACGAAGCAGAGCGGTCAATCCCCACCGCCTTCCTCCATAGATGAGCCGTACATCCCTGCGGACATCCCTGCATTCATAATATTCTGGGGGTCAAGGGCCTTTTTGATTTTGATCAATGCCTGCCCAAAACCCCCGGTCTGCTTCAGGGTCTGTCCCCCATCAGGTGCAGGGCGTATGGGTACGGCTCCGAATTTACGCATGGCGGTTTCCATGTAACGTGCGCGGACGCGGGCTGCACGCTGAATCTGTCTCTGCGATGAATCCGGAGAAATAACAGGCGTCATGCGCAGGAAAATCGTACGACCCATATCAACGCAGTGAGAATAATACGCCAGACCCAGCTTGAGAATGCTGGAGCGCAAAAATTTGAGCCCCCAGTCTTCCAGATCGGCAACAGTCGTGGGATCGCACAGCACAATGGGCATAACCGGATAACCTTCTGCATAAGCCCCCATGAATGTGTTTGTGGGCTGATGATGTACATAGTGGTCATAAAAGAACTTGTGAGCTCCTGGGTATTTCTCACGACATTCTTCGGTATAGTCACGGCCTCCATGTTTTTCGATCAAGCGGCGGATCGCAGCCTTTACTCCTTCCACCTGTTCCCTGTAACCAGAAAACGTGGGAACAACAATGTTGTACGGCCGGTCATCCGGGGTTTCCCACGGGTCGTATACAACAACCTCCGAAGAGGCTCCATGCCCGTACTGTTCCAGATGGTCAATAATCGTGTACAGGCACCAGTGCCACGCACATACATGCTGAACAAGGTTGTTACGGGCCAGATCTTTCATGAATTCCACACTTTGCCTGTAAGAGGGGAATGCTGTGAGGATTGTATCGTGAACTTCGGAGACCTGATAAACCTTGACAGCACCTTTGGTAACAATGCCAAGAGTCCCCTGAGCATTAATAAAAAGCTCTGTAAGAGAAGGAAACGAGTTGGTCCAGCAAAACCAGGACACGTGCGGAAACCTCTCGGCAAAGGCCTTAGAACCGGTGCGCATAACAGTTCCATCAGCAAGTACCACTTCCAGGGCGAGAATGTCGTGATTAATTCCTGAGGAGCGATGACTGTTCACCGCCACCTGAAGGTAATTGCCCAGAACAGATAAGCTCGGTGGAAAGGAACCCACTGTCAGGTGTAGCCTGTGCTTTGCGAGTTCCCTGGCCAGAGCCCCGACCGTAACCCCCGGTTCCACCACCGCGTAAAAACGCTCGGGATCGACCTCCAGAATCCGGTTCATGCCGCGAAGGTCCAGGACAATCCCTCCAAAGAATGGATGGGTGCCTGGTTCCTGAGTGCCGCTGGAAACGGGAGTCAGAGGAATTCTATGGCGGGAAGCAATCCTGACGATTTCCACGACCTCTTCGGTGCTGAGCGGTCGTACGACAAAGTGAGGCATGGCGCGTGGGAAAAGCGCATTGACCCCCGAGTAAGCAACCAGCACGCCGGACTCATCGTGAACGCGGTGCTCTCCAAGCACAGAGACAAGGTCTGCTCGAACGCGGCGCTGTTTCTTCGGCGTCAACTCTATTCTTTCCCGAATCATCGTCCAATAAGTGTACCACCAAAAAATATCCCCTTAAAGAAATTTCCTTATTAATGAAGATGCTTCAGAAATAATGGGCGGAGCCATTGCCGAAAAGCCATTTCTTTATTACCCTCTTGAGGAATGGAAAAATGCAAAAGGAGGTCTGTATGGCATACAAGGCACTCGTGACAGGAGCATCCGGACTGATGGGAGGAAATCTCGTAAGGCACCTTGTAAAGCGGGATTTTGAAGTTTACGCACTGGTACGCAAAACATCCAATACAATGGCTTTCGAGGATCTACCTGTAAAAAAAACATACGGTGACATTACAGACCCTGAATCATTGCAAGAAGCGGTGAAAGGCATGGACTACGTGTTTCACTGTGCTGCATACGTATCAGTGTGGACCTACCACGAAAAACTCATGCGACGCGTCAATGTTGATGGTACCCGGAACGTGGTGGATGCGTGCATACAGGCAGGTGTCAAACGCCTGATACACGTGAGCACAGTCGATGCCATTGGCTTTGCTACACCCGATGGCTACGGGACAAAGGAAAAGCCCTCTACCGAAGAAGTGCCTTACCAGAATGACTGGATGAAGTACCCCTATGCCCGTACCAAATGGGAGTCGCAGGAGATCGTGCGGCAGGCTGTAAAAGAAGGGAAGCTTGATGCTGTGGTGGTCAACCCTGCTTTTATGCTTGGACCATGGGATCCCAAACCATCTTCCGGTCAGCTCATTCTGGAAGCCGTCCGGGGCGGAACCATCGCCTACGCATCTGGGGGAAACAATGTGGTGGATGTTGAAGATGCGGTCATCGCCACCATCAACGCCCTTGAAAAAGGGCGCAGCGGTGAACTCTATATCCTTGGAAACGAAAACCTCTCCTACAGGGAACTCTTTGAAAAAGTTGCTGACGTTCTCGGCACACCCCGGCCGCGTATCCCCTTACCATACCCCATCGCCTGGATCGCCGGTAAAATCGGCGATGCATACGGCCTTGCCACGGGAAAAGAACCGACAATCTGTTCAGGACTCGTACGACTTGCATTTCTCCCCCATTATTTCTCGCCAGAAAAAGCGCGCAGGGAACTTAACCTTCCAGCCACTCCCGTGGAGGAAGCCATCGAAAAAGCCTACAGGTGGTTTGTGGACCACGGATACATAAAACCCCGAAAACGAAAAGTCGCGTCATGAAAAGACCGGTAAAAAATGAATTGAAAGAACTCCTTTCACCCCTTCAAGATGAAGGTATCAGAGAAGTACTTCTCTTTTTGTTTCTTATCTTTCTTCAAGTTCTCATTCTCTACCCCGGAAGCTTGGACGGTTTCTTCGCTTTAAGTCATCTTCCCAAAACACCCCGAACGATCACCTTTGCCATGCTATGGCACCACTTCTGGGTGTTCCTGCTGTTCTTCATCATCCCTCTGCTACTGTGCACGTTCGTGGATCAAACCTCCCCACGAGAAATGGGGCTGACCACAGGTGACTGGGAAGCAGGACTGCGCATCTTTCTCATCGCCGCTCTCCTCATCACTCCAGCTCTTTACCTCTCCTCTCGTGACCCTTCTTTCCGACAGGCGTATCCCCTTACTCCGGAAGCGTCATACGGAGTTTTTTCTTTCGTGCTTTACACCCTGGCATACCTTCCCTATTACATTGGCTGGGAGTGCTTATACAGGGGCTACATCCAGTTTCGCTACGAAAAAATCATGGGACTTTTACCGGCCATATTCCTGCAGACAGGCATGAGCACGCTGGTGCACTGGAACAAGCCCTTTGGAGAGACGCTCTCGGCAGCAGTCGGGGGAATCTTTCTGGGACTCTTGGCCTGGCGCACACGCTCGATATTCTGGGGACTTTTGTGGCACTGGTACCTGGGAGTTATGAACAGTCTCTTCTGCGCCTTCTTTTAACTATTCGTTATACGTGGCCCGGGAATTCTCTGTTTCCCACACAGTCACCTGCTTTAGAAAAACCCCGGATGGAAGCGCCTTCTTTAATTCCTGAAAAACAAATCGTGCAATGTTTTCGGCTGTGGGATTAACCTTCTGAAAAGCGGCAAGATCATTGATAAACTGGTGATCCAGCGTTTTCAACACGTCCCGTACCATCTCTTTGAGTTCGTGAAAATCCATCACCATACCGGCGGCATCCAGCTCGGCAGAAGTGACGGAAACCTCAACGGTATAGTTGTGACCGTGAATGCGTTCGCACGCCCCTGCATAATCACTCAACCGATGAGCTGCTGAAAACGTTTCCCGTATCGTAATCTCAAAAGGCATGGCGTAATTATATCAATTTAAATGCGATACACACTCATGTCCTTAAAGTTGTAAAAAAATTCTTTCAGCATCGTCTGCACATATTATAATCTTCACCGTGCGCAGTTGCAGGGCCATCTTATTGATACTTTCGTGGGCATTCGTTGCTGCCTGTGGTAACACCCCAACACGTACAACTGAGCTTTTACGTACGGAAGGGCGCTGGATTGTGGACAGTGAGGGCCGGGTTGTCATCCTGCGCGGAATCAATGTAAGCGAACGAAGCAAATATCCACCCTTTTTTCCCGGAACGGGCTACGGTGACAGCTACACTGAAGCAAACACTTCTTCCGTAACAGCCCTTATTCGCTCCTGGGGCATGAATGCGGTGAGATTTCTTATTATCTGGGAAGCGATAGAACCCGAGCCGGACGCGTTCAACGACAAGTATCTGATGCATGTGGAGGACTGGGTTAATGCCTTTGCCGATGAGGGAATATACGTGATCCTGGACATGCACCAGGACATTTATTCCCGCTACTTCGGAGGAGACGGCGCCCCCTTCTGGGCGGTAGACATGTCAATCCCTTACACGTTCACTGCTCCATGGTTTGTTAATTATCTCTCTCCGGCAGTAGTGGCTAACTGGGACATGTTCTGGAAGAGCGAAGACCTCCAAGCACACTACGCACGCGCCTGGCAATATGTGGCAGAACGGTTCAGGGGCCATCCCTGGGTCATCGGGTATGAAATTATGAACGAGCCTTTTTATGGCTCATACAGTCCCATAACCCCTGAATTTGAACAGGAAGCTCTCCTCCCTTTTTACCAGCGCGTCATTAAAGCGATCAGAGAGGTTGATAAAGATCACATCATTCTCATAGAACCCTGTATCGTCAAAGGGGGAGGGTTGCGAAGTTTTCTTACAAATCCACGAGACAAAAACATTGTATACGCTCCTCATTACTACGACCCCACTGTCCTCTGGACCAATCCATACGACGGTAACGCTTCGCGCACAAAAGCAGCATTCTACACAATCGAAGAAGAAGCCGACCGCATGAATGTTCCATGGGTTCTCGGGGAATGGGGCATCATTCTCACAACCTCAGGGGCAGAGCAATACATTCGCCATCACCTGCAACTTCTGGACGAGTTCATGGCAGGATGGTTTTACTGGAACTTCAATCTTGACGACGACTGGATGTCACCGGTCCTTTCAGACGGGACAAAGCGCTGTACAAACGGCTTCTGCCTTGCAGACCTGCTCACAAGGCCACAACCTACTCACGTGGCAGGTTACCCCTTAAGCCTCACGTACAATGAAAACACACGCACTTTCTCTCTCTGTTTCAGAGAAAAAGCAACACTCTCCACCACCGAAACTCTCCTGCGCATACCACCTTCAATCTATCCTCGAGGATACACTGTTATCATCTCCGATGGAGAATGGAAGCGTGTAGACGACACCCTTGTTTTCAATCATTCTCCTGCGGGCGCAAATGCAAAGCACTGCATCACCGTAGCACCCTCAGACACCTGAATCTCGTCCCAGCACTTCTTCCTGTACAATGCCCACCGCGTCACTTTTTATCCACCCCATTCTCCCGTCAGGTAGCTCAACAGCAAACCAGTCTCCTCGAACGCGTTTGACTTTGACCTCCGTGCCTTCGTGAATACGGAAAAGCACAGCGCTTTTCACATCCGTGCCTGAAAACACCTTCACTTCCGGCACAACCACTACAGCATCCTTTTCGAAATAAAGCCCTTTCAGCGCCAGAAAAACGCAAACACCCGCGTATAGATAAACGCACGCAAGCACAGCGCAGAATGCTCTGAAGCGTCTTTTGAGGATGAAAAAAGAAAGTGCCATCCAGAACAGCCCGTGAAAAATCAAAAACAAAACGACCGCATATTTTACCGGCCAACTGAAAGGTGAAGAGAGTATGTGTACCAGTCGTCTGCTTGAAGGTGTCTGGAACCGGTCCTTGCGCTGCTTGCGGGCCATTGCGAGGTTCCACTTCAAATCCCCGTAGAAAGGAAGATAAAAAAGCGCAGCACGGTAGTGAAGCACAGCTTCGCCCACGTGGCCGCTACGATATGCTGCATTGCCTGCATTGTAAAGAATGTATCCGTTTCTCAAACCCTGCTGATAGAGTCGAAGAAAGGCCTGGCGTGCCTCTTCATAACGACCTTCGCTGTAAACCTTTACTGCGTGCTGAAAAACCTGCTGGGATGAACCCGGAATGTTGACCAGAACGAGAAAGAGAAGGGGAACAAAAGCCGAAGAAACCAGACCCCGAGCCTTTCTTTCCACATTTTTCAAAATACTCAGGAGTTCCTGAGACACTTTTTGAATGTTCAGTTCCCCTGAATACCCATAAATAGCGCTTTCCAGCTGTGAGACCAGGCCTTTCAATCTCTGAACCTCCTCCTCGGGGAGAAACCGTGCCATCAGTGCCACAGCCTCTTCAGGTGTAAAACTCCTCTCTCCACCTGTTTTAGCAGATGCATAATTCAGAAAAGCCTTCAGCAGTGATTCTGCATTACCCGCCCTTTTTACACCCTGTTTCAGCTCAGAAAATGCTCGATGTGCGGATCTTTCTTTTGCAAACAACCTTTCTCTGTGTCCCAACCATACATAACCCACAGCGAAAATGCCTAAGAGAACAGGGAAAACCAAAACTGTATAAAGGATTGCTGGATGAGGGAAAAGCCTCTGGCGACGAAGGGCGGCCTCTCCGGTATACACGTCAAAGATGTCCTCTGCGAGATTTTTCACTTCTTCTGCTGGCCGCTTCGTCATTGCGGCGGTTATTCTGGAAGATGCTTTAAGAGAAGGTTTCACATCAACCCTATACCTCAGCGGTGGAAATGCCCTGTATACCCCTTCTGCAGGGTCAAAATACACCAGTGTTTGACCTCCAGAGTTCAGTTCATACGTTCCTGGTTTTTCAGGCATGAGGGCTGCACGCAACAGAGCACGACCTTTCAACCCTTCTTCTGCAACCTGAACCTCAACCTGGGGTTCGTCAGGGAAAAAGCGGAAGCCCGGGAAAGTAAGTCCCTCGGGAAACCGCACATTCCGCAAATTACCCGTACCGGTGATTTCCAGGGTTAACGTAAGGGTTTCATCAGCGTTTATTTTTGAAGCGGAAAGTTTCCAGCGTCCCTCAAATCTCCCGATGAGCCCTGTAAATAGGGTTCCTGGAGGTGGGGGCGGCAACGACTTTACCCGAACTTTTATGGGTTCGGCCACGAGCACACGGCGCTGGTAGCGTCGCCCGCTGAAAAAATCCTCTTCAAAAAAATCCCACAGCGGATTGGTTTGATCCCTTCGTCCACGAGGACGCGGGACTTCAACGGTCACTCGAGCACCCTGGATTTTAAACTCCCCCGTACGTAGTGGATACATGGGGTAAATGATTTTTATTACATCGTATCGCTGGCCCTGGATGTACTCGAACCCTCTCTTCTGCACCGGACCATCCTTTACCGCGGGATCAGGGACAAAATTTTGAATATCTATGCCGCTCAAGCCTGCATTTCTCAAACCCACACGTGTGTAAAGCTTCAGCACGTACGTAAACACCTGATTGATGTAGCCCTCCCGAGGCGTAACTTCTGCTTCGAGAAAAACAGGACGTTGTCCGCCTGCGCGCTGCCGTGCTGTCGTCTTTTTCACCTCGATATTTAAAGGCGGGGTCATCTTTACACCCGATGGAGTCTGAACCTTGATGGGAGGAATGGTCACTCGACCGGTACGCAGGGGAACAAGCACATAGCGATATGAGACAGTGGACGTCATCTGGCCATTGATGATACTGACCTGCGTGGATGAAGAGGTGGAAACAATTTGAAAATCCTGAAGTTCGGGAAGTTGGGGTTCACCTTCCTCCCCGGAAACCTCTATGGTGAGGGTAAAACTTTCCCCAAGACCCACAACCGTACGCGAAAGATATGCACGCACATCTGCTTGGGCCCGGGCTGTTGCAAAGAAAAAAAGTAATACAATACTACCAGTTTTTGCCCACACCGGGTGTCCCCCCCCTGATTCTTCTCTTTTTCTTCGGAAGCTGAGGGCGGTGTTCCTTCATGCCCTGAAGTAACATTTCCGCGGCCTCTCGCGAGATCTTTCTTTTTTTCTGCCGGGGTCTGCCCACCCCTGCCTTTTCTTCTCTCTTTTTCTCCTCTTGCTTTTCGCTGGTCTGTTGCTGTTGTTTTTTATTTTTCTCTTCTGTACCGCGTTTTTCCGCCATTCGTTGAGCAGTCTGTTGTGCTTTCCTCTTCATTTTTTTAAGCAATCGCTCCGTAAAAGCAAGATTTCTTTTCGCATCTTTATCCTGCGGATCAATTTTCAGGGCCTGGCGATATGCAGCAATCGCATCCACAAGACGTCCCTGGCGGAAAAATGTGTTTCCCAAATTGAACCATGCCTTCTCTTTAAGCCTCTCATCTTTTGCCCTGGCGATGGCCGTGAGAAAGCTCTTCTCCGCTTTTTTGTAATCTTTCATCTTATACGCGGCATTGCCGAGATTGTAGTGAAGCTCTGCAGCTTCAGGCCTTTTTACCAGCGCTTCTGTAAAAGCAGACGAGGCCTTTTCATACTCCTTTTGCCTGTAAAACTTTACACCCTCACGAAAAGAAGATGCCGAGGTGTGTACCGCGTGACCCACCATAAAGCACAGTAAAGCGATGGCCGTGACCGGAACTCTCACATCCACTTCTCCTCCGCAAAAACGAAAAGGGCCAGGCATAAAAGAGCCAGGGCAAGCGGATACTGGAATCTTTCCTCCCAGATTTTCCGCCTTTTCTCCTCTATGCGAGTGCGTTCCAGATTTTTCAAATGTTCCTTATACAAATATGCAAGCTGCATGTCGCCTCCTGATGCCTGAACAAATGCACCACCTGTAAGAAGAGCTGCTTCCCTTAACGCCTCTTCGTTCACATGGGTGACAACGATGTTCCCCTGTGAATCCTTGAGAAAACCGCCCTCAGGCAGGGGTATGGGAGCCCCTTCAGAGGTCCCGACCGCCACTGTGTAGAGGACAACCTTTGAATCCTCCGCCCGCTTGACCGCTTCCTTAAATCGGCCGCTGTGGTCTTCTCCGTCAGTGATAAGAATTATAGCGCCCTGGCCTTCACCAGACCGCTCAATCATATCAAGAGCGGTATTGAGTGCGGCGTAAAGATTCGTGCCCTGAAGGGTGATCATCTCTGGATCTGCATCCTTAAGAAATTCCTGAAAAGCATCATAATCCACGGTTAATGGACACAACGGTACCGCCGCTCCTGCAAAGGCAACCAGCCCGACTCGATCACCCTGCAATGTCTGCAAGAGATGTCGTATCTCCATTTTCGCCCGCTGAAGGCGAGATGGTTTTACATCTGTGGCGCGCATGCTGTTTGATACATCAAGTGCAATAACAATATCTGCTCCTTTATACCTTACCCTCTCATAATGATAACCCCAGCGCGGTCCCATGAGAGCAATGACACAAAAGATCATAAAAAAGATAAACAAAAGGGCAATCCACGCATTGGGGCGCGGTCGGCCTGTAACAATCGATACGATCAGCTCGGAGTCCGCCAGGTGACGAGACATCAGGCGGCGGCGATAGAGACAAAAAAGCCAGAATGCGACAATCACAGGCACAAGCCAGACGAGATGCAGATAGCCAAAATCGCTGAATGTCACGGCATTCTCCTTAAAGCAGAATGGGAAAGCAGGAATGCTCCTACTGCCATCAGAAATGCCGGTAGAAGAAAGAACCGGTATTCCTCGCGATATTCCGCCCACGAACGCATCTTGCGCTCCGTTTTCTCCAGCCGATCGATGGTATCGTACACCTCCTCTAACTCTCGGGGAGAGGAAGCGCGAAAGTACCGTCCTCCCGTTGCATTCGCCACAGCTCGCAGGGTCTTTTCGTCCAGTTGTACGCGCTGGTATACAATTCGAGGACCGAAAAGCGTCTCCACCCGAAAGGGTGAGCGCCCTTCCACCCCAATCCCGACAGTATAAATACGAATGTGGTAACTCCGCGCAATATCCGCAGCTTCCTCAGGGGAAAGCTGACCTGCATTGTTTCTGCCGTCCGTAAGAGCAACGATAATTTTTGATTTGGACTTCAGCTTTCTGAGGCGCTTAACGGCAAGGGCGAGGGCATCTCCGAGAGCCGTGCTATCACCGGCAATCCCCACCTCTAAGGTTTCAAGAAAACCCTTAAGAAGAGCATAATCCACTGTCAACGGGCATTGAGTAAAAGCATACTCTCCGAACACCACAAGGCCGATGCGGTCACCCTCGCGTTTGTCAATGAAATCCGCAATCACGTCCTTGGCCACCTGGAAACGCGTTTTGCGGCGTTGGCCTTCGGAAAAATCCAGAGCTTTCATGCTGCCGGAGGCATCAAGCACCAGCATCATGTCCACACCGGTGGTGATGACCTCATGATGAACAGTACCTGCCTGTGGGCGCGCAAGAGCAAACACGCCCAGAGACAGCGAAGCAAAATAAAGTGCCCTCACAATGTGCCGAAAGCGAACACGCCACCCCTGGACTTGTACCGATTTAAGAACACCCGCAGGATACAGCAGGCGCCTTCGCTTCTCGTACCTCAGGTGCAGGAAAAGCAACAGGGGAATCGCCAGCAAAAGCACCAGGAAAGCGGGATCTTCAAACTTCCAGTGCATCTTCCTTCCTTTTCTTCACATCCTCAATGTACTTTTGAACCACCTGGAAATGCTTTATCGCTTTCTCTTTCTCAAGCACTGCTCCTGCGTATCGGGGAAGATCCGAAGCCTCAAAGAAGTCCCTAAGTTCACCAGAATATCCGGGCAACCGGTGCAGCTCGGAAAGGATTTCTTCTGTGGTCATCTCCAGGGCCGGAAAATGGTATGTTTCTTCCAGGAAACGGCGAAAAATTTCGCTGAGCTGAAAATAAAAGCCTCGAAAGTCTCCCTTCTCAAGCAACTCCCTTTCTCTTAACGACTCAAGCGCCCGAAAAGCCACTGTCCACGGAGGCTCAGGAGGCCGTACCGAGCGCCTGTTCTTCAGGTATACAGCGGCCAATACTGTCCCACCAATAATGACAATTATTGCCACCGGGAGAACAACCCATAGAGGATTTAATGGAGGAGAAATCACATCTTTTATATCCACAATATCACGCATGCCCCTGGTAAGGTCTTCGGGCCAGCCTGCCTGAATATAAAACTCAGGAGTCGCAGCAGTTCCTGTTATTCCTCCGGGCAGTGAATAAAAAAATGCAAAAGAAGGGATGTGGTACGCTCCCTCCAGATCCGCAACGAGCTGAAACTCTTTTTTCACCACAAGAAATCTATTATTAAGCCGATGCTTCTCTTCCTTTATGTCCACAATACGCAGTGCCGTAATACCTCGATCAAACTCAGGCCACTTCAATTGTGCATCGGCCTGAAATTCCACCTCCACGGTGTAAGAGAAAGGCTCCAGAGGAGAAACCACGGAACTGGACACGGAAGCATCCACAAGAACGGGAGCGGAAACAGCCTCGCGGGCGTGAAGAGGGAGCTGTCCTGTCCGGGTACACCCGGCAAGGATAAAAATGAGGAAAATACGCTTCACCGGCCCATCCCAAAATACTTCACACGACCTTCGCGCACCTCTTTCTCCAGCAAATCGGAGAGGAACTCGTTTACACGGCGTGCAGTATAGGCAGCGAGCACCTGAACCCGGACTTCATCAAAATCCGGTATCTCCTTACCCGACTTGGCCACCACCTTAAACAGATACGTCTGAGAACCACAAACAAAAGGGCCAACAACGTCATTTTCATTCGCCCGATAAAGTGCAGGTATCACATTCGGCCCGCATGATATCTGCGGTGGAATCTTACCGTTGACAACTGCGGTTTCACCGGCCATGCCCTTTCCTGCCGAGCGATAAATCCCTTCAAAATCACCCTTGGCAGCATACTTCAACACGGACACATCGGATGGTGTCTCAGCACGCAGGTATTTCACCTTTACCTTTCGATAACGTACAAACTCATCCTTATGAGCAAGGTAGTAATTTTGCAGGTCCTCTTCACCGGGCTTCATTTCCCGGAGTTTCTTCTCCAGAAATGCCTGGACAAGAATCTGCTGTGAGGCTTCTCGCATCCGTCTTGATACCTGAGGGTCTTTATCCAGTCCGGCCCTTTTGGCCAGCATAACAACCACCTGGCGGGCTACAAATTGACGTGCGAATTCATCAATTCTTTTTTCGATTTCTTTCCTTTCCTCCGGAGGCACATCATTCAGAGCTTCCCGCACTTCACTGGCATAAATCTTTCTGCTTCCTACTTCAGCCACAACCCTGTCCTTCTCAACCCCCTTGTTTCGAGGAGACGTGGTTCTGTCTAAGAAATATTGAGCTTGAGCAGATTTGCCTTCCGCCTCCAGGCAGGCCATAAGAATTTCATTGGCCTTCTTCTCAAGAGACCTTTCCCCTCCCGCCCTGAGCACCTCCAACACTTTCACCGAATCCCGACCCTGTCCATCACGGAAATAGAGTTCCCCTGCCTTGAGAAGCAGTTCAGCATTCCTTTCTCCATTCCAGTATGCTCTCACGTAAAGTTCCGCTGCCTCGTAATAAAATCCCTTGTCTTCCAGAGAAGCCGCTGCTCTTGTAAGCACTGAGGATGTGGACGAAGAGGCGTGCTCCCGGGAGAGAAGGAAGAGCAGCATCACTCCTTCAAGCAACACCGAAACAAGGAGAAAAATCAACACGCTGTAGCGCCATGCCTTCATGCGACCCTCACTCTTCTCTCACGAATACGAAAGAGATTTACAAGGGGTTTTACATAATCCTCACCGTTCCAGACAATCGTATAATCAAGACCGTTAGACCGAAACACGTCATTGAGGTACGCCATCCGTTTATCAAAACCCTCCCTCACCCTTCGGCGCACTATTGGATCGCTGGCATCAACCCACAATTTCTCTCCAGACTCCGGATCCTCTATCCCCAGTAATCCCACAGGAGGCAACTCCCTTTCTATGGGATCTTTTATCACCACCGGAATAATGTCGTGTTTTCGAGATGCCACGGCCAGGGCACTCTCAAAATCTTCATCCTCAAAATCAGAAATTAAAAAAACCACAGCACCCCTGCGCAGCGCACCCGTAATGTGGTTCAGGGAAGTCGCGATGCTCGTGCCGCGTCCAAGTGGCCTGGCTGTGAGTACCTGCCGTATAACCCTCCACACGTGTGAAGACCCTTTGCGCGGTGGTACGAACTCCTCCACGTGGTCGGTAAAAAGGACCAGTGCGACCTTGTCGTTATTGAACACGGCAGAAAAAGCAAGAACAGCAGCAATTTCCGCCATTGTTTCCCGTTTGAGGGAATGCCTGGAACCGGTTGAAACCGACGCACTCAGGTCCACGCACAAACACACTGTCAACTCTCTTTCTTCTCTATGCACCTTCACATAAGGCCGATTCATGCGCGCCGTAACATTCCAGTCAATGTTGCGCACATCATCCCCCGGCGTGTACTCACGCACTTCCTCAAAGGCAAGTCCTCGTCCTTTAAAGGCGCTGTGGTATTGACCGGCCATCACTTCGTTCACAATGCGCGTGCTCATAATGTGCACGCGCCGAATGCGTGAAATAACCTCGGGCGAAAGCACCTCAGGGCACCTCCACCCGTTGCAAAATCTGGGTGATAATCTGATCCGAAGTGACGCCTTCTGCCTCTCCTTCGTAGGAAAGAATAATTCGATGCCTGAGAACATCATTAGCAATGTCCTTGACATCCTGCGGCGTTACATACGGACGCCCTTTGAGAAACGCCATGGCCCGAGCCCCCAGAGCGAGATAAATACTGGCACGGGGTGAAGCTCCGTATTCAATCCATCCTGTTATCTCCTTCAGTCCAAACTCTTCAGGGCTGCGTGTTGCAAAAACCACATCCACAATGTAATCCCGCACCTTCTCGTCCATGTGAATATCTTTAACAAGTTGCCGGGCCTCAAGAATGAACTCGGGACCTGCAATTTTCTTCACCTCAGGAAACCCTTCTATGGCTCGTCGCACAATTTCCTTTTCTTCTTCCTTGGAAGGATAATCCACATTGACCTTGAGCATAAACCGGTCAACCTGGGCCTCAGGCAACGGGTATGTCCCCTCCTGTTCAATGGGGTTCTGTGTGGCCATCACAAGATACGGTTCCTCGACGTGAAACGTATTTTCTCCTATGGTCACCTGCTTCTCCTGCATCACTTCAAGGAGTGCGCTCTGAACCTTGGCCGGTGCCCGGTTAATCTCATCAGCCAGAAGTATATTGGTGAACACCGGACCTTTCTTTACGGAAAAAGTGCCTGTTCGGTAAT
Organism: bacterium; assembly: GCA_024275095.1. GTDB lineage: Bacteria > JAJRZV01 > JAJRZV01 > JAJRZV01 > JAJRZV01 > JAJRZV01. The sequence continues at coordinate 37,553 of JAJRZV010000017.1, forward strand.
CGTATATTTCAGTACCGATAATGTCCGCTGGCAGCAGGTCCGGGGTAAATTGAACCCGTGTAAAATTCACATCCAGTGCAGCAGCTACGGTCTTCACCGCTGTTGTTTTAGCCAGTCCCGGTACGCCTTCAAGAAGAATGTGCCCATCACAAAGGATGGCCACGAGCATCCTGGTGAGCATGTATCGCTGGCCCACGATTACCCGATCCACCTCCGTCTCCAGCTCCTTGACCTTCAGGTTCATCTCCTCAATACGCTTTTGAAGTTCTGACATCTGAGCCATGGTTTCCCCCGTTTTTTTGTATATCTACGACATGTGTTTTATCGTGTTTCACAAAAAAACCATCTTGTGTTTATACCCCTTGCCCGGGAAAAAATAAACGATTACGTAAAAGTCAGAGGTTCAACCCGTAAAACTCTGAACCGCTACGAGCCAACCTCTGCAAATAAATCCGGGAAAGATTGGAAAAGATCTTTTAAACCACGGCCTTTACGCGCACGTTGAAAGAGAGAATGAATATCATCTCTATGCGGAAGTGTTTCCACGATCCTGTAAAATACAGCTTCTTCCTCCTCCATATGATCTCGGAGATTTAGAAAAAGTTCCTTCAACAAAACCTTCAACCTTCTTGTCAGACGCACCTCTCCCATTTCAATCATATCTAAAGCAACGTGCGCCTTTTCTATAGCACGGGATATAGAAAAATGCTGATCAGAAAGACGCTTCCACCACGTGTCATCAGAGAGTATCCCCCACTTTTTTACAAGAGGAAAAAGCACTTCTTCTGAAGGAAAATGAATGTCGAGCAGCAGAACACTGAAAAAATCCAGCGCTTTTTTCAACCTTTCACGTGCCTTTTTCCCTTCGCCCAGACGAATACCTTCCACCCATTTCACAACCTTCTCCACAGCCTCGTGCTCCTTTAAAAGCTCTTGTGTAATTTTTGACATCGGCTCGACATTAACTTTTTCGCTCACAACTGTCCCCTCACCACCATTTGTTTTTTTCTCATATCTTGCATGTTATAACTGAAAAATCTTATTTGTATATGACGTCTGTCACACCATCCATCTCTTTCATAATGGTGAGGGGCCGCCAGCCTGGCGGCTGGCGGTTGCCCTCGTGGGGATATGGCTGGAGAGGGAAGGACGGGTTTAAGATGCCTGCATTTCCAGGCTTCCGTATCCAAGTCTCTTGGAAATTTTATCCGCAAAAGACTTTGTCACTACCACAGCACTTTCTTTTTGCGCCGGTGGAGCAAAAACACTCAACGCAGCGCAAATATCGTTGGTTCTATCTCTTACCGGAATGCTCAATTCCACAAGCCTGTCTCCAATCTCCTTTTCAGCAAATCCATTTTTTACAACCTTATCAAGCACGTTATCCTGAGACGCTTCCTCTACGAACTGCCTTACCCGTTCATCCAGATGAAATCGTGAAAACCACGCACCCAGTGCGAAACCTGCGGCCCACTGATCCAGCTCATACGGCTGGCCCTGCAGCGGCAAATCCTCAACATGAGAATGCATTGGTACCACAACCAGGTTCACAAGAGAACCTTCGTAAATCATTGATACAGAACTGGAAAAACCGTGTTCCTCCCGAATCACGAGAAGTTCCGGATACGCTTCTTTAGCCACCGCATTACTGGTTAACAAAGCTCCTCCAATATAAGCCGCCGTGCGGCTCAACATAAAATAACTCTTGCCCCCCGCCCATCTTTCTACCAGGCCCGCCTCTTCGAGCGTGAGCAATGCTCGATGCACATTCGGGAGAGTCATGTTCACCGCAGTTGCAACATCACGCGCAGTAACAGGCTCCTTTGAGTTCATCACTGCCTGAAGCACATGAAATACCTTCATAAATGATTTGTGAATGCGAACTTCATTGTTCTTTTGTGTCTTCACGGTCGTTCCTCCTTTTCTGCGAAAAAGTTAACACACCGCGTCATTTATGTCAAGGCTTTTACGCAGTGTGTCACACCTGAAATTCGAAAAAAACTCCTTTAAGTCCCTTAAAGCGTTAATCCTCCAAAAAAGATAAAATTTTCTCCTCTACACCCAAATCCCCCCGAAGCATAAATGTTCCAAGGAGGTTCCGTGAAATTGTGTACATTTTTGCAGTTTCACCCAGGAAGGTCTGAAGTTTAAGCGCTGAAAAATAAAAATACGTATGGCCGGTGTCAGTAATAATGAGAAACTTCACACCTTGAGGCACTGTATAAGTTTTCAAAAGTGCCTGCACATCAAGCCTTTTAATGACCAGCGGAGGAGAAAGAAGCACCACCTTTGACACACCTCCGTAACGGACCGTTACCCACAGGGCAAGGGTGGCTCCCAGCTCTGCTCCTACCATGTAAGCCCGTGCCGTCTCCACGTTGCATTGTTTCTTCATTTCCTGAAGAGCACTTTTCACGTCAAAAACCATTTTTGCATATTGAGGTGTCCCAAAGCTTCTCCAATCAGGTGCGTTTTCTTCTTCCTCCGAGGGAGGCGGATGCCCGGGAAGATTGAAGGAGAGCACACAATAATTGCGGCTCTTCAAAAATCGTGCAAAGGTCCGGTAATCATCCATATGACGACCAAGCATGTGGATAAGAAGCACTCCTCCTTTTACCTTTCCCTCCTCCGGAACGTCCAGCCTGCACCGTAAAGGATACTCGAACACGGATGGGATGGAACAGTTTTCCTCTGACGCAGTCTCCTTTTCTGGGACTGTCTTCTTTTCCGCCTGTCCAAGCGCAATGCTCTGGACGAAGACAAAAATCGCACTCAATAATACACCAATAAATTTTGTGCCCGCGGGCACAATGCGTCCTCTCATTTTTCAGGTTCCTGCCCTTCTGGTTCCCTGACGGTGGCGGTGTCCGCTACTCACCCTGAGGAAGAGAAATTTTTCCCTTCCTCCACTGCTGATAGTGTCTTGTGCAGAGCCCCTTTGCGTAATGCGGCCGATCGCAACCTTTGATTGTGCACTTCTCATGCTTGGGTTTGCGACCCGGGCGCTTGCCCTTCGCAGCACCGGTTTTCTTGCGGCCGACTTTTGCCTTGCGCCCGCTTCTGCCTGAAACCTTGCCGAGCTCTTTCCACACTCGATTAAGTTCTCTCGTAATAGACCTTTCCAGCTCCTTCTGCTGCTTGCGCAATTCCTTTACCAGTGCTTTCAGGGGCTCCTCCACCGCCGAGGCCATCAGGTCCCTGAAGGGATTAACACTTTTGCGACCTCTTTTCGCCATAGACATAAATCTAACATATAAAAATGTAAATTGAAAACAAAAAAACATGTTGAAATGATGTTTTTTATATTTTTTATTTCTTCAAAACACCTTGCATTCTATGTACTTCTTGATCCATAAAGACATTATAGAAAGGACATCTCTACACCGAAACAGAAGAAAAAGTAAAAACATGATTAAACAGCAAGGCGTCTTTTTGAGCGGGAAATGGGATTTTCTTCTTCATATCCAGTGCGTGTGATTTGCAAAATTTGTTTACCCTTGACCTTCCTTCTTCATGTTTACATAATGTGCGCGTGGGGATTTTAAAAGGGCATGTTAAAAAAAGAATGAAAAAGAATGTAATTTCCTTTTCCGGAATTTTGCTTTTATTGCTGGTGCTATGCGGGTGCGGCGAAAGGCTGGAAGAAGCACCTTATGCAAAAAATGCCATCCCCGCAGACGCGAGCAGCAAGGGCCCACGGGTCGTTTTTGATCCTGAGGCAACACCCGTACCCATCGTTCCGTTCCCCAGCGACATCATGACCCGCCAGGATCCCTCAAGCCCCACAGGAAAACGCCTGAACCTTCCACTCAACACTGTCACCGAGTTTGAACGAACGATCCGTGCCGCCATGAACGAGCTCGACGGGTTTGGAAATTTTACGCCTGTATCAGTCGCGTTTGATGGCCCGATAGATATTGAAAAATTCTACTATCTTATGAACGATGGCATCCCTGAAAACGATCCGGTTGTCGTGGTGAATATCAACGACCTTGCTCCCGATTACGGCTTCCCCGTCACATTTGATGTCGCCCTTGACGACAGGGTTTCCCTTTATCCTACAATGAGACCTCATAAAATCTTTTTCCCCTACGATCCCCTTGGTTCCTGGGACAATCTTCTTTTCCCCCGAAATAATACCTGCGTAATCGGTGGGGAATCGCACTTCATCAATTTCTATTACGTGCAGGACCATATGCTTCGTCTCAAACCTCTGGTTCCATATGACGAGGGCTCGCGTTATGTGGTCATACTCCGCAAATCTCTCACCGGTGAAAATGGAGAACCCGTGCGACCTCCAAAAGGATTCAAATACGCACATGACCTCGGACATACTGAAGACATCCGTACTGCTCTCAATGTATTGAAAGACCGCGCTGGTATTGACGTGTCTCCAGATGATGTGGCTTTTGCCTGGACGTTCACCACACAGACGGTTGTGGATGAACTGGTCGCTTTAAGAGAAGGCCTTTACGGCAAAGGCGAGCACGCCTATCTCGCGCGTGAATACCCCGAAGACCTGGTCACAATGCACGACATCGGATTCGACTGCGACGACGACAACCCCTATACCTTTTCTGCCACTTATTTAACCAATATGATTCTCGGAATCGTCAACTATTTGTTAAAAGAAGGACTTGTCGAGCTTCAGGGAAGCATCCGTGACCAGCTTATGATGGATAGCGTGGACTATTTCGCCTTCGGTCACTACACCTCTCCGGACCTCATCAGCAACGAAAGAAAAATTTTTACACGAAAAAGCGATGGTACATACGTGCATCAACCCGGAGAGGTCCCCTTCATGGTCGCCGTACCCAAACCATCCAAAGCCAACCACTACGCTCAACCACCTTATCCTGTAATTATTTTTGGCCACGGGAACGGCGGTTCTCGGCTGCATGCACTGGTTTACGCCAATATTTTCGCCCGCTGGGGGTATGCCACCATCACCATAGATGCTGCTGGCCACGGTCCCGACATTGCCCTTGCGTATCTGGGAGGGCCTCCTGAAGTACTCAAAAAAATGGTCGAAAAGGAGCTGGGGGTGCCTGTATCCCTGGTGCAGATGTTGCTCACTGTCGCTGCTGAAAATCTCTGTTACTCAATTCCAGATGACCTGAAGGATCCTGACAGGTTCGACGATTTCATGAATTACATTACGAGCCGGGGGATCCTGCGGGAACTCACGCGTGTAGGAAGGGCTGTGGACGTTAACGGAGACGGAGTGCCCGACTCAGGAGAGACGTTTTTCACCGCCGATGTAATAAAAACACGCGACATCATGCGTCAGACTGTACTGGATGAAATGAATCTGGTACGCATCCTCAAACACAGGGGACTGGACACCAACATGGATTCAGTAATAGATGTGGGGGGACCAGGTACCGAAGTCTACTACACAGGTCAGTCCATGGGAGGAATTCTCGGGGCCATATTTGCAGGCGTGGAAAAGGATATACACCGATTCGTGCTCAACGTACCCGGTGGAGGACTGATCGACATCATGGTGAGGACATCGCTCACATCTGTTGCACAGCGTATTTTCAATGAACTATTGGGACCTGTCTTTGTTGGAGGACCGGTAAATGTGGATGGAACGGTCAGGTATCCGGTCACCATCAACAACGCAAGCCGCTCCACACCGGAGGTGCTGGAGAATTCTGCAGGAGAGCTGGAAATCGAGCCCGGTGATGTAATCATTGCAAAAAACCTGGACAATGGAGAAGTTTCTTCCACGGTGGTGAATAAAGACGGCACCTTTAACGTAAGCGTCCCTGCAGACGGAGGAGACCGCATTGTTCTGTACGCAGAGTCCCGGCCCGAAGGGGCCCTGCTCATCCACCTGGACGAACGTACAAAGGGTCTGGCTATCAAACGAAACACCTACGACATGATCCGCTTTACCGATACCGCCTCCACGGCCATTGACCGCGCTGAACCCGTCAATTACGCTGTGCATTACAACAACTCCGCTGTGTGGCGCATTAACAGGGTGCTCCCGGGTTACCAGCCACGCGATGTGCTCATTCAAATTGCTCTGGGTGATACCACCGTGCCCATGGCCACGGGTATCGCTCTTGCCCGGGCAGCAGGATTGCTCACCAGAAAGCGCATGCAAATGCTCGTAGAAAAGGGCATTGTTTTTGGCCTTCTTGATCGTTATGAAAACGTCGATTTTCTCCCGGGCCTGCCTCCCTTCGATCCCGTTGCAAACTCAGGCGTGAGGTTCCACATGGGCGGAGAATATAAAGGACCACACGAATATTATGCTTATCCCACATACGATGAGGATACGGGAAGCGACGGGTTGTTCAACGAACAGGAACCCAACTATTCAACAGACAATCCGGACCCCGATGGAGACGACTTCTGTCCCGATTCCAACCCCGGAGGCACTGAACGAAATGGTGTCCTCGATCCTGGAGAAGATAAAAACGGGAACGGCATTCTCGAAGTAAATTATGCCCTTCTGGCACAGAACCAGTCCGGCTACTTTTTTACGTACGGAAAAATTCTCGACGGCATCGACGACATTCACGGAGGAGTCGACCCCGCCGAACTCCACATTCTCACACCGCCTTACTGTGTTGTAGAGCCCTGACCTTCCAGTGCCTCCTCTACGGTTTCTTCTATAAACTTCGCTACCTTACGTGCCTCGCTATCACTCAGTTTGCTCCCTCCTGTATGAGTGATATAAAAGCCGTCTCGAGCCTGTTGTGCACGGGTGGTAACACGTGCCGCATGAATATCACAGCCGCATTCTTTAACGGCCCACGTGAGCAAGTAAAGCAATCCGCGTACATCAGGAGCAATGACTTCAAGCACGGTATAGTCATCTGAAACTTCATTGTCCACAATCACTTTCACCCGCGGCAACCATAACCCCCAGTGGTCTAACCTTCCTATACGTACACTCATTCTGTCTGCAAGATTTAATTTCCCTTTTTCCGCGTCTTCCAGGTAGTGCATAAAAAGAGCAGTGTCTGCACCAACGGTTTCTCTGTCCGAACTGGTAGAGAACACGACAAAATCATCTATTGCAATCCCTGACGCATGACTTTCAATTCGTGCGCTGACAATATTGAGTCCGGCCAGTGTCATGCACCCACAAAGAATCGCCAGCAGGCCCGGCCTGTCATTGGTAACCACAGAAAGGTGAACATCACCTCGCTTTCTTACTTCTACAGCCACCTGGGTCTTTTTCTCTTTGATAAAGCGCGCGAAAAGAGAAAGATGGCTCCTTATGTCATCAACATCATGCGTAAAAAAATATCTGGACGGAAGCCCGGAACTGAAAGTGCGCAGAAGCCTGCTTTCCTCCGGATCCTCTGCCTCCAGCACCTGTTGAAGATGCTGGAGACGTTCGCGCGCTTTCCTCTCCATGTAACCGGTGGTAATTTCGCCGAGCTCAAGCGCTTCTGCTGCTCGAAAATAAAGGTCGTTGAGCAGTGACCCTTTCCAGTAAGTCCATCCTTCCGGACCCAGCGCGCTCATGTCAGCCAGTGTGAGAAGAAGCAGGGTTTTTAAACGAGGAGTCTCACCGACCATTTCAGCGAATGTCCGAAGGGTCGAAATGTCTCCCGGATCTCTGGTCTGAGAAAATCGGGTCATCATCGTATGGTTCTGAACCAGAAAACACACGTGGTCTATTACAGAGGATGGGAATCCCAGCCTTTTCAATATTCCTCTCGCAATTCTGGCTCCGCGAATCTCATGTTCGCCACCATGACCCTTTCCAATGTCATGTAACAGTACGCCCAAGTACAGGGCCAGTATGTCCTCGTGATTCAATTCAACACACGCATCTTCAACCGCGGGAATCAACACCGCACTCTGCCGGTTAAAAATGGCATCAAGTGAATTTACAGCAGTTAATGTATGAGCACCAACACTGTAGTGATGGTAAAAATCAAACTGATACATGTACTGAAGTCCTGCCAGGGGTGGAAAGAACTTCCCAAGCAGCCCGGTGGCATGAAGGGCTCGTACCACCTCTCCAACCCTACCCCGGTGGGAAAAAATCCGGGCAAGCGTGCTTGTTGAAAGGGTGTTTTCCTTCCCGTTTTCGTCCTTAGCTTCCATGCCATGATAATCCCAGCATCCGGCAACGAAACGTCTGCCCGCCATCTGGTATTTTACCAGCTCATCAAGTTGCTCCGTTGCTTCAGCGGGGAGGGAAAGGCAGGGCGCATCTTTTCCATAAATTTGAGAGGCAAGAACGCCAAAAACCTTCGTGGAAAGACGGAACAATTTTTCTGCACACATGTAATAATTGCGCATCAACTTCCTGACAGCAACTTCTGCATCCAGTGCAGAATAAAAATGCATGGCCAGGCCCCGTTGAATATCTGGATGGAACACATCCTCTTTTCGCCGCGACAACGCGTGCATCAGATTCCTGTAGCGCAAGAGTTGTCTGTATGCCTTTGTGGCCTGTCGCCACTCCGGCACACTCACAAATGGCAATACAACTTTCTTCTTGCTTTCAGGTTGCATGAGAAAAAGCAACCATTTCAATTCGTGAAAATCTCGAAGCCCTCCAGCTGAAAATTTAATGTGAGGTTTGAGGAGGTATGGTTGAGGACCGTACTTTTCATAACGATGACGTTTTATCTCGAGCAAAAGGAATAGAAAGTCAGGATACCGGCAACCGCCCCACGTGTTCCATAACGCCCTTTTCAGTTCGCAGTAGAGCCCGCGGTCCCCGGCGACAAATCGACCATCCAGAAACGCAGTGAGAGATGTGTGGTCTTTCTGGCTGAGCTGAGCAGCATCCTCAACAGTAAGAACCACATGGCCCACATCCAGGCCAGCATCCCAGAGGGGATAAAGAATATCTTCAGGCTTCGCGTGCTCTCCCTCTACAAGCACAGCACAATCCACATCAGAAAAAGGAGCTGGTTCTCTTCTTGCGTAACTCCCTCTTGCAACAATGGCCAGTCCCTTTTTATTCCCAGGTACAAGTGTACGGAAAAAACTGTCCAGAACGTGTACGTACTCACGTGTTGCGTGCAGTGTGCCGCCTTCTTCAACAATACGCGTAATAAATTTGTCCCTGGCCGAGCTTATCCGTTTTTTCCACTCCGTACCGGACATTTCCTCAGATGGAAATGCGTCCTCGCTCGCGCAGATAGCGAATAATTCCTTCGGCAATCCCCTGGGCGAGGGCGTCAATGTATTGCCGATTGTTGAGCAACTTTTCTTCTCGAGGGTTGCTGATAAAGGAGGTTTCTATGAGCACGCTGGGCATCACAGCATTTTTAAGCACGTAAAAGGGACCCGGCTTCGCTCCCAGATCACGAGTGCGATTAAGCTGTCTCACCTTCCTCAACGTGGAGCGATGTAAATATTCTGCAAGCACCCTGGAAAAGCGGGACTTGTAACGCGCCACCATATCAAACAGTATGTACTGGAGGTCGGACATTTCCCGGATACTGCGCACATTATTTTCACTGGCCGCCAGGCGCAAAACATCTCTATCAGACGTTTTTTCAAAATAATAGGCCTCCACACCCCGAACGCGTCTATTACGCGATGCATTTGCGTGAATGGAAATAAACACATCAGCACCTGCACTGTTGGCAATAGCTGTTCTCTCCTCCAGGGAAACGTACACATCCCTGCTGCGTGTGAGTACAACACTGATGCCCCTGGCTTCCAATTTCTTTTTAACCAGCAATGCAAGTTTCAGCGTTACATCCTTTTCCTTGGTGCCATACCTCCCAATAGCACCAGGGTCATGGCCGCCGTGCCCGGGATCAATGACAACCACGGCGTCAAGTTTTTCCGAGTCCATCTTTTTCTGCGGTTTTTTTGGAACTTCTTTCCGCCGGGAGGGTACTGACGAAGGCTTCCTCTTCTTGCCCAGGCCCTCGATCAAAGCTGCGAGTTCATCTCCCGCTGTGTATTCAGTACCTGCAAAAATATCCACGACAATGCGAAAGGGGCTTTCAAAGTGAAACACCCTGTAGCGCGATGGAGTACTTGAAAGGTCCAGAACAACCCGGACACGCGAGCGGGCAAACTGGGCCATTCGAATACGCTTGAGATATCCTTTCTCAACGGTTACACAATGTTGGGCCTTGCCTTTTACCTCGGCTGGTTCCAGATCCACGTAAATGCGTTCCGTTGCATCTCTTCCACCCGGCAGGCGGTTGTACTGGTAAACAACACGGTCTCCTGTTTCTATTACCACCCGTGTATAACGAGGATACGACCAGTACCTGATGTTCAAAGGAGAAACGCTGACAGTGTGAACTTTTGCCTTCAGGTGTTCAAGCCAGTAACGTGCGCCTCTTACCTGGTCGCCGCGGGGATACAGTTCCACAATACGACGATAATAAAAAAGTGCCTTCTCCAGATTTCGGGTTCTGGCACGGTACGTATCCGCAAGCATAAAAAGTGCATCATCTGCATAACGACTGCTGGAGTAAAGCTTCCACAGCCGATTGAGGTATTTGCGAGCGTTATCAAGGTCTTTCTCGAATCCGAAGCGGTCATACGCGTCAAGGTAGATGGTTCCTGCCATATAAAGGGCGTCATCAGCGCGATAGGATTGAGGTGCCACATCCTGCACGTGTGCAAACTCACATGCAAGATCAACAAGTTGATTATGGGATACTTTTCGTGCGGCCTTGATTTTGTAATAATTTTTTCGAGCCTGTGCGTACAGTTTCTCCCCAGCGTCAGGGTGCGCCTGAATCACGCAGATAATAAGTAACAGAAGCCTTACCACTCGCACATCCTGGACAGGCGCTCCGGAGAGAGCACCCGAAACCCTTCGGCCGAAAGTTCAAGAATTCCCTCGCTTTCCAGGTATCCCGCTGCCAGCGCCGTTTCTACCTCCGTCATGGCGAGAAAACCCGCCAGGGCCTGAAGCATGGTATCCACATACACGTGCCCTTTGATTTCCTTCTCAGGATTCAAGTCCGAAAGCAACCAGAAAAATCGAGCCATTCTTTTTACAGGATCCTGAACCAAATATGCCGACGGATTGATTTTCACTGTACCCTTCTTCAACAGGGCCTTCACTGGAAACTCCAGAGGTTCTTCTTCTTTCACCTTCTCCCGGACCATATTCCACGTGACCAGGCATATCTCAGTGGGAGAATCTGCCTTTACAAGTGTATGAGATCGCGCGTGCACAGCTTCATCCACAGCTCCCACAATGTCTCCCGGGAGAAGTGTCCCAAGAAGAAGTCGCTGGGACCCTGTCTCTTTGATATAAGCGAGCTGACCACTCACCACGCAAATGCCTCTTCCACTGTGAAGCCGAGACACCTCTATTTCCCGTCCTTCTTCCAGAGTTCGACGCGGCGTGTCAAACACAAAGTTGCGACCTGTAAAACTCCAGCAACGCCTGTGCTTTATCCCCATGTTTCAAGAATACCTGTTCCAGATTCGGCTCGCAAGAGAACGTGGTTTACTCTGACGACTTTTCAGGGAGCCTTACCAGGCGTTCAATCGGTTGTACGGGCGGAGTGTCTTCCCGTGCAGTGCCCAACTCACGAAAACGCCGTGCCGCCGGCATCACCATGCGTTCCAGAGAACCAACGGAATCATTGTATGATTTCACGGCAGCATCCAGTTGCTTTCCCACTTTTTGCAAATGCCCTACGAAAGTGCCGAGGCGGTTGTGAAGTTCGCGCCCAAGTTCCGCAATCCTGCGCGCGTTTTCGGAAATCTGCTGTTGTTGCCACCCGTATGCCACGGCCTTGAGAAGAGCAAGCAGGGTTACAGGAGTGGTAAGGATCACCTTCTGTTGGATGGCATATTCCAGCAAGTCCCCATCGTATTCAAAAGCTGCTGCCAGGCACGCATCATTGGGTACGAACATCACCACCAGCTCAGGAGTATTTTCAAACTGCTCCCAGTAGCGTTTTCTTCCAAGTTCGGTCACACGACTTCTCACAGCAGTACTGTGAACGCGCAATTTCTCTCGTTTTGTGTGTTCATCTGTGGCCTCGAGTGCTTCCAAATATGCCTGCATGGGAGTTTTCGCATCGACAGGCAGAATTCCACCGTTAGGCAAATGGATAACCATGTCCGGCCTTCCTTCTTGAGTGGAGGCCTGTTCTTCAAAATCCACATGTGCGGTCATGCCGGCCATTTCCACAACGCGCCGAAGCTGAAATTCTCCCCAGCGCCCCCGTACAGTGGGAGATTTAAGAGCGGTGACCAGCTGAGTCGTTGTCTGCTGAAGTACACGATGGGTCTGCATGAGGGAATCAAGATGCTGTTTGAGCCCCTGATATGCACCTTCTCTTTTCTGTTCCAGCTCTCTCACCTGTCTGTCAAGTCCTTCCAGGGTTCGAGAAAGCGGCTCTATCAAATGTTTGAGCTCAGCTTTGTGCGTACTCCAGTCTCCTCTCACCTGCTTCAGCATGGCGTCAAGCTGGTCTCTTGCTCTTTTGAGAAATTCCTCAGCGTTGGTTTGAAGCGCCCTGCTGGCCAGGGCCTCAAACGCTTCCCGCATCTGGTCCTGTGCCTTTTCGAGAAACTGGATTTTTTCTGTATCTCCTCGACGAGCCTCTTCCAGCGTGTGTAGTTGGAGTTTCAGCTGTTCGTTTTCAGCCTTTAATCGTTCGTTTTCCTGCTGCTCTTTTTCCAGTACTTCAAGTCTCACCTGAAGGCCCGCTGTGCGGGCTCGATAAAGAAGAAACACCACGAGAGCACCCAAGCCAGCACCTGCCACAAAACCCAAGGCTACGCTATTCATGTCGCCCTCCTCCTTCACCGGATAATTAACCTTACTTTTTACTTTACCAGAGAACAATACGCTTGGCATCGAAGAATACGCATCCTGATCTCAAACCACTGCCCGGCCTATGAGTCTGGCATAAACACAATCTCTGAAAGCAGTTGTTGTGAGGGTAGTTATCCATCTGTCGCTGATGTGAGAGTTGAATAAACTTTTATTCTGTGTCCCTTAGGAAAAAGCGCCTGTAAGAGATAAAATATGTCCTTGCAGTGCGGAAGAAGACAGATTTGAAAAAGTCAGTATTTACGCTGCTGGTACTTGGCATTGTCACCTGTGCCTGTTCTGAAAAAAAAGAAAGTGGTTCACCCACCATCGTTGAAAAGCTCGCCGGGGAGCTGAACGTTGAACCTCTCGACTATTCGCAGGAGAATTTGTGGATTTGCCTTCCATGGAGGGAAAATGACGTCTGCAATCGGGATTTTACAATAGCAGTTGTGGAGAAGGATGGGACCTATAAGGTTCAAACCAGAACCCACAATCCTCAGGCGGAGGCGGACTGTTTTTACGTATACCCGACCGTGGATCTTTCCATTTCCACCGGCAACCACGACGACATTTATTCACAGCGGGCACCGAAACTGGCGGCACAGGCACAGGTGGGTCTTTTCAGTTCGCTATGTCGCGTATTTGTACCATTCTACAGGCAGGTTACGATTGGCACGTATTTCACAAATCCACCAGAGGAAGCCGTACCCTACATAAAAAAAGCGTTTATGGATGTGGCCGCGGCTTTTGAGTACTACCTGGAGAACTGGAATAACGGACGTCCCATCGTTATTCTTGGACATTCGCAGGGTGCTCAGATGAGCACCTATTTATTACGTTTTTATTTTGACGAAAATGAAGAGCTGAGAAATCGTCTGGTGGTAGCTCTTCCCATAGGGTTCAATTTTTTTGTACCTGCGGGAAATGACAGAGGCGGTTCGCTGAAGAACATCCCCATATGCACCGCCGTGAACCAGACAGGTTGTCTCATCCATTATCGCTCGTACCCGGATGGGTACGACGAAAATTCCATCCAGCTCTGGTTCAATGAGCTCTACACACTGCTAGCAAATGAAGGCTTCATCTACAGGACTTTCGACCCGGAAACAGACGAAGTCTCCTGCGTGAATCCAGCCACCTCTGCGATTGAAAAAGGGTACGTTGCTCTTGATGTTTACGGGAATAAAATCACTGACCCCGCCGTCAGGGTTTTAAGAGGGCTATCCAACGTGGGAGGACTTCTTCTCAGATTTTCCTCTTTTGATACAGATCCTCCCCAAAACATTCTTTTGAAAAGATACACGGCACGCTGCAGGAAGGCACCCGCAGGCATTCGATACCTTGCTGTAGGATACTATGAAAAACCAGGTGAACCTGACATCCGGGGGGATCCGATAAACATTGACAGCAAAACAAACCAGGGCTCTATGGGTGGACTCCACGTGTGGGACTATGAGCTTGCACTGCCTGATCTCCTTTACCGGACCAGCGTCAAAATCGAGGCTTTTCTGTCAGGCGATTAATCCAGGTTCTCATGCGCCGGGAGCCTCAGGGAACAAAGGGCCTGATAGAAGAGTTAACCTTCAGATACGTGCCACCGGTAAAAAGTGCGGAAAAAGACAACTTATTCAGACAGAGGTGGAGAAACCGGGCATTCGATTTTCCTTACGGGATGGGCCGCGTAATCCCGGCGCTTGTCGAATCCGAAAAACTGCTGAACCGTTGAATGCCTTCAGGCTTCTGCATGCGCCGGGGGCACATACGCGCAATATGCCTCTTCTTGCATGTAATCTCCTGTTTCAGCGTACGCACGGGCCCGACATCCCATGCATACCCGTCGAAACTCGCACGCTCCGCACTTTCCTTTAAGGTGATCAGGAACGCGGAGATTGTTGAAAAGTTCTGAGCTCTCCCATATTTCTCTAAAAGTTCTTTCACGCACGTTGCCAGCGGAAAGTGGCAGATATCCGCAGGGCCATATGTCCCCCTGGTACGAGACAAAGCAAAAACTCTGACCGGCCAGACATCCCCGCGCAAAGGCATCCATCCCATCTTTTTCCGGTGAAAGTTGCCTTCCTTCATCCCGTGCGCGTTGCCGAATAATCCTGTAGTAATGGGGCATGCAGGTAGCTCTCGTCTCCAGCGTCGAACGGCGCGATGCTTCATAGTACCAGTTGAGAAGCCTCTCATACTCTTCCGGAGACGGCTCCTCACCCTGCCACTCACTGCCACGTCCAGTGGGGATGAGACCGAACAGGTGAAACGCCACAGCGCCTTCTTTTTCGGCAATTTCCATGATACGCGGCACTTCAGCGATATTACGCCGACAAACTGTTGTATTGATCTGGAAAGGAACACCCGCCTCTTTCAGGTAATGAATGGCATCCATAACCATCTGGAAGGATCCTGCCACACCGCGAAGCGCATCATGACTCTCAGGTGTTGCCCCGTCCAGACTCAGTGATACGCGACGTACTCCAGCATCTTTAATGCGTTGTGCCGTCTTCGCATCAACCCTGGGACCGGATGTTGCAAGCACAGGGATAAGTCCCTTTTCGCTTATGTATGAGGCAATGTCGTAAATATCCTCGCGGATGAGAGGATCGCCTCCGCTGAGGATGATAACAGGTGCCGCAAAAGAAGCAATATCTTCTACAAGAGCACGGTACTCATCAACAGTCAGTTCTTCCTTCAGGCGTTCCGGTATGGCCGCTGCTTTACAGAAGTGACATTTGAGCCCACACGCAAGGGTGGTCTCGAACACGACCAGGCGAGGAACATGCCCGTGCTCCATAAAAATGTCCTTGCTACTTTTCTTTCACCCGAACAGCGACGAATATGTTTCGCTCTCCCCTGCGCACGAGAAAGAGTACCGACGAACGTTTTCCGAGTCCCTTGTTCAGAGCCTCCCTGAAGTCCCGTGAGTTATAAACGGGTTCCCGATTCACTTCCAGGATAATGTCACCCCTCAAAAGACCACTGTCAGCGGCAGGGCCATCGGGATCTATTTTTACAATCACCACACCCTTGAGGTCTTTTTCAACACCCAGAGATTCAGCAATGTCTGGCGTGAGGGTCTGCACCACAATGCCCAGGCGTTTCGCTTCAACCTCGCCACCTCTTTGAGGTGCTTCTGCGACCTCTTCTTCACCTTTTCCAGCCTCCAGGCGTCCAATTTTTACAGTGATGGTTTTCCTCTTCCCATCGCGTAACACCACCATTTTCACCTTTGTTCCCGGTTTCGTGGCCGCCACCATGATGGGTAGCTGATGGAAGTCCTTCACTTCTCTTCCGTTGTATTCAATAACAATATCACCTGCCTTCAAACCGGCTTTTTCTGCAGGACTTCCCTTGATAACCTCTGAAACAATAGCACCCTTGGGTTCTTCCAGACCGAGTGCTTCGGCCATTGCTGGAGTAACCCGCTGAATGTATACGCCCAGCCAGCCCCGTTCCACGTGCCCTCTTGTTTTCAACTGTGGAAGTACAGTTTTCGCCATATTGATGGGAATGGCGAAACCAAGCCCCTGAGCATAGGGAATAATGGCCGTGTTGATACCTACCACCTCTCCACGCATGTTAAACAGCGGCCCCCCGGAATTGCCGGGATTGATGGCGGCATCCGTCTGGATGAAGTCCTCGTATTTGCCCATGCCGAGGGTCCGCTCCTTGGCGCTCACGATTCCAGCGGTAACGGTGTGACCCAGACCAAACGGGTTGCCTATAGCGATAACCCATTCACCGATGCGGAGTTTATCCGAATCTCCAAGCACCGCCGCAGGAAGCTTTTTATCAGGCTCAATTTTTATCAAGGCGATGTCTGTCTTCGGATCGCGTCCTATAATTTTCGCATCGTATTCATTGCCGTTCATAAGCACCACCTTGATTTCCGTTACGTCCTCGATCACGTGATTATTGGTGATGATGTAACCGTCTGGCGTGATGATAAATCCAGAGCCCAGGCTGGTGGTTTTGAACTTCTTCTGCGGTTGGCCGAAAAAGCGCCGAAAGAAGTCCTCGAACGGCTCTTTTTCCTCACCAGGACCTTTAAAGAAAAACCAGAACGGGTTTTTCCGGACAACCTCTTTTGTTGTGCGAATGTTCACTACCACAGGCTTAAGCCGCTCAACGAGATCCGGAAAATCAGGGGCCATTGCCGGCGGAGGGGTTTTGCCAACAGCGCGAGCTTCTTTCCAGAACGGCCTGGCTTCCTCCTGAGATTTTGCAACAGATTCTTCCTTGACAG